>JBKJVH010000036.1:0-101998 GCA_046590985.1 Mycobacteriales bacterium | reverse complement strand
CGATCAGCTTGCCCTGGCCGGGCGGCGCGTTTAGCTTGCCGCGGCCCATCGACAGGGCGATCTTGGGCAGCTGGGTGGTCTTGCCCGAGCCGGTCTCGCCGGCCAGCACGACGACCTGGTGGTCGCGGATCGCCGCCGAGATGTCCGCCCGCACCTGGCTGACCGGCAGGTGCTCCGGATAGCTGATCGCCGGTACGGACGCCCGTCGGGCCTCGGCTCGGGCCGCGAGCCGCTGAGCGCGCGCGTGCCGGGGGACGTCCATCGTGCGGCCAGCCTACGTGCCGATCAGGTGCTGCCCCCGGTCGGCGGCTGCTGGTCCTGCGCTCCGGGCGGCGGACCGCCGAAGCCACCGGGGCCGTCCGTCGCGGGAGTGCCGGCCAGCACCACCTCCGCGACGGTGCTCGAGCCGTTGGGGACGATGTGCACGACGACCCGGTCACCGACCTTCAGTGACGACAGCGTCGTCCGGACGCCGTCGCGCACGACCCCGGTGCTGCTCCCGATCGGGACGACCGTGGTGCTCCCGGTGGAGCTCTTCACGGTGACGCTGCTCGTGCCGATCGCCGACAGCGTGCCGAACGCCCGGGTCTCGCCGGCTCGGCCGCCGGGACCACCATCGAAGCCACCGGGCGGACCGCCCCGGAACCCCTGGCCGCTCTGCCCGGCCGCCCCCGGACCCTGCGGGGTGGTACTCGACGCGCTGGAGGAGCTCGAGATGGTCGCCACCCCGATCGCACCGGCGATCAGCCCGGTCGCGACGATCCCGACGCCCTTGAGCACCGAGAGCCGCTTGGCCGGGGCCACCGCTGGGGCGGGCTCCGCGAGCGCCCAGTCCGGCTCGCCCAACGTGGGGATGTCCTGCTCCATGTCGCTCTCCTGGTCTTGGGTGGTTGTCACCAGCCTCCGGCCGCCAGCCGGCCAACGCCCTGGAAGCCACCTGTGAGGTCCCTGCGAGAGTGGGGCCATGCCTCGACGGAGCGCCGGACTGCTGCTGTACCGCCGGACGTCGGGGTTGGACGTGCTGCTCGCCCATCCCGGTGGGCCGCTGCACGCCCACAAGGACGTCTGGACCGTCCCCAAGGGCGAGTACACCGACGCCGAGGAGCCGCTCGCCGCCGCCTACCGGGAGTACGCCGAGGAGATCGGCTCGCCACCGCCCGACGGCGCCGCGCTGGACCTGGGCGAGATCACCCAGAAAGGCGGGAAGCGGGTCGTCGCGTGGGCGCTCGAGGGCGACCTCGACGTCGCGACCGTGCGCAGCAACCTCTTCGGGATGCAGTGGCAGGGCCGCTGGCAGGAGTTCCCCGAGATCGACCGGGCGCAGTGGTTCGACCTCGACGGCGCGCGCGCCAGGATCACGGCCACGCAGGAGCCTTTCCTGGATCGCTTGCTGGACGCTGTGAGGCTCCGCTGAGTTCGCCAGCGGATCGTGTTCAAGGCTACCGGATGCGGCTAAGCACATCGGAAGACGTGCCGGCGGCCTTCGCGCTGCGCGGCGTCCTGCACGGCGACCGTAGCGCGGATGATGTCGAGCGCAGAGGCCAGCGGGAGGGGGTGATCCGCGACGCGCATAGCGGGGTCGGCGACCGCCACGGGATGCCACCAGATGCCGTCGTTGGTGATCGTAGGTTCGGGTTGGAGGGTGTCGATGGTGACCGGCTGCCCCCGCTCCGCGAATCCCTGTTGGGCCACGGGCCGGATCAGTCGGTCGACCGCGTCGATCTCTAGGGTGTCGAGCAGGCCATGGAGCGCCACGGCCGTGTCCGCCTCGTCCTCGTACAGCGTGGCGGCGATCCGCACCGTGAAGCCAAGGTCGCGGGCTTGCCTGATACCGGCGAGCGTCTTGGCATGGCTTCCGACGCCTCGGTGCTCGTCGTGCAGCGTCGAGTCGGCGGAGTCCAGGCTCACCTGGAGGGTGACCCTTTCGCGCGGCAGGGCTTCAAGTGCGGCGAGTCGGTGGCCCCGGAAGGTCATCGCATTGGTGAGCACCGTCACGGGCAGCAGGCGCGCGAGCTCGGTGAGCATCGCCTGGATCTGAGGATGCAGGAAGGGTTCACCACCGGTCACGAGAAGCTCACGCCCGCCAAGAGCGCAGAACTCCCTGGCTACCTCGAGGGCGACATCCACCGCAAGCAGCCGGGCGGGAGCGCGAGGCGAGGACTCCGCGCAGCAGTAGCTGCAGGCCAGGTTGCAGTGGAAGTTGCTGTAGAGCCAGAGCCGCTCGCCGATCGGTGTCGCCGGCCCGCTGGTGAACACGGTCTCAGAGACGCCCACGACCGGAGTTCCCAACGGTGATCCCCCCCGCCGCACCGACACGTGCCACGGCCCTGCCGGCTGCTCTGCTGTCGAGTCGACGATCTCGTGGCCGGCTAGCCGCGCCCAGTCGACGAGGTCTGGCGGCACGGAGGGTTCCTCGGTGTGCACGAGCAGCACCTGGCCGGGGTCGACCTTGCCGATGCTGCGCATCAACAGCAGCAGCAGACCGCTACCACAGTCCATCGTGCCGCCGTGAAGCTCAGCGGTCGGCTGCTGCACAGGGCGCATCTGGCTCAGTAGGAGATGGTTTGAGCGCCATCAGCCATCAGCGCGACAACGGCAGCGCCGCCGGCAATGACCGCGCCCGGGACCAGGTCGGCCTCGGTGATACCGCGCTTCTTCGCACACGGGCTGCAGACGATGATCTTTCCGCCCGCCTCGACAAAACCGCTCAGGAGGTCGGCGAGTGGGGCGAACCCCTCCTCGTGGATCTTGTCCGCCTCGCCCGTCTTGCCAAGCCACGCGCCGTCCGCGGACAGGAACACCGTGGTGTCCTGGCCCGAAGCTGCCGCAGCGCTGGCCACCACGAAGCCGACGGTGGCGCGGTCGGTGTTGTCGTGGCTGCTGGCCAACGACACGAGGATGCTGCTCATCAGGTTCTCTCCGTTGGTGATGCTGTTGAAAGGTGCCAGGGACGTTCCGGGTCGACGGCGGTGGCCTGCCGGACGACTTCGACGAGGAAGTGTCCGCCCTCGGCGGCGGGGGCCGGGCCGTGGTAGCGGTGGGCGGTGAGATGACACCACGCCGGGATGTCGATCGCGGCGGCGGGGTCGGTAGTGGCGATGCCCACCACAGTGCCGTCAGTCAGGTCCCGGACCTGCCGATGGATGGCTATCAACAGCTCCCCGCAAGCCAAGTCGCCGCCGGCGATCAGCAACATCTGCCGTCTTCACCGTCGTCGGCACGCCGCGGAGAAGTCAGAACGGCCACCGGTTCCCGAACCTCGCCGCGAGTCGGGCGTCGAAGCCGCGGTGACGACCAGCAGGCGCGATCGCAAGCAGCAGCAGCGGGAACAAGTCCTCGGCGGGGTACTCCCACAGGTACTTGTTGGAGTGCCAGAGCAGGATCCAGATCGGGCCGATCAACATCAGCCCACCGACCGCAGCCAACCGGCTGGCAATGCCGAAGATCAGGCCCACCGCCACCGCTAGTTCGGCAAGCGTCAGGAAGACGCTGAAGACCTCCCAGTGAGGCAGGACGACGCTCTCGTAGAACGCACCCAGCGGCCGGATCGTGGTCCGATGCACGGCGCCGGTCAGGATGCTCTTCGCGCCCGACTTGTCCACCAGGTTGAACGTGAAGAAGCCGAGGTCATACTTGCTCGTCTCGATCACCTTCGCGAGAGCGTTGGTGAGAAAGACCAAGCCGGTGAAGACTCTCAGCACCGTGAAAAGGCGAACGAAGATCGTGGTCTCCGCGACCACGCTGGCCGCCGCGGCCGTCTGCGTTTGGGCCATGGTCAGCGCCTTTCAGAGCGGAACGAACTGTCGCTGACGACGCTAGCCCCACCAACGCCTGAATCCACGGAGATCACCTTACGGTTACCGAACCGTGCGAGCCGACCGGGACATGCCGGTGATCGGCACTCGGGTGGTGGCGCTCGGAACGCTGAGAGGCGTGCTCACCGGCCCTTCCACTCTGAGAACCTGATCGCTGGATGCGCAGCGAAACACCGGGCGAGTCGCCTGCGAATCCAGCACCGGACCCGGGCAGGCTTCTGATGGACGCAGGGCGAACGGCAAGAACGCCTACGGCGACCCGAACATGGTCCTCAGCTGACCGCCTTGGTGAGGATGTCGAGCTCCTCCACCAGGTAGCCCAGCATCACGTCCAGGTCGGGCACCAGCTCGCGATCGGCGATCAGGCCGAAGTGCATCTGGCCCGACAGCGAGCACACCGTGATGTTCAGCCCCTGGCCGTCGGCCAGCGCCGACAGCGGGTAGTAGCCGAGCAGCTTCGCGCCGGCGTAGTAGAGCGCGATGTTGGGGCCGGGGATGTTCGAGATGAACAAGTTGAACGGCCCGACCCGCTCCAGCAGCTTGGTGCGGGCCGCGAGCCGCGCCGCTTGACCGGCCAGTGCCGGCATCGCGAACTGGGTGACATCGGACAGCAGCGACGCGGGCAGGGCACCGTGCTGCTCCTTGGCCGCGCGCATCGCCGCGGTGCAGGCATGCAGCCGCTCCAGCGGGTCGGTCACCTGCGTCGGCAGCGCGGCGAGCATCGTGGACACCTTGTTGCCCCCGGCACCCTTTTCCGCCTCGTCCCGGATCGACACCGGTACGGCCGCGACGAGCGGCCCCTCCGGGAGGGCGTCGTGGTCCAGCAGCCAGCGGCGCAACGCCCCCGTGGACAGCGCCATCACAACGTCGTTGACGGTGCCCCCGGCGGCGTTCTTGATGGCCTTGAAGTCCTCCACGGGCAGGCTGTGGAACGCCCACCGGCGGTGCGGGGAGATCGCCTTGTTGAAGGGCGTGGAGGGTGCGCGCAGGCCGGGGCCGGCCAGCACGACGTCGGCGTCCCGACCGAGCAGCTTGTCCACCACGGGCAGTCGCGGCCGGGGGGTGGAGGTGGCGAGCGCAGGCACGGAGCGGACCAGGCCGTATCCGACCCGGGCGGCCCGGATCGGCTGACCGGCGAAGGACCGGGCCGACCGGGCGAGCAGCGAGACCGCGCCGGGCTCCCGCTCGGGCTCCCAGGTCTCGAGCGGCTCGTCGACGACCCGACCCTCCGGGGTGAGGTCCAGGATGGCGGTCAGCAGCTCTCCGCCCGAGACGCCGTCGATGGCTGCGTGATGCACCTTGCTGTAGATCGCGATCCGGCCCTCGGCCAGGCCGTGGATCAGGTAGAGCTCCCACAACGGCCGGGTCCGGTCGAGCGGCCGGGCGTGCAGGCGGGCGGCCTGCTCGGCGAGCTGCCGGTCGTCGCCCGGGGCCGGCAGGGCGAGCTCGCGGACGTGGTACTCGATGTCGAAGGCCGGGTCCTCGATCCAGTAGGGCTGGTCGAGCCCCAGCGGGACCTGCACCAGACGCCGCCGGAACGGCGGGATCAGGTGCAGCCGTGCCTCGATCAGCGTCGTGACCCGGTCGAGCGTGACCGGCTCCGGCGCGGTGGAGGGGTCCAGGATGCAGATGCTCCCGATGTGCCCGAAGACGGCGTGCGTCTCCATGGCCAGGAAGGCGGCGTCCAGTCCGCTGAGCTGCTGCATCAGGCTCCTCCCGCCAGGGTCTCCTCGATCCGGACCAGGGTCGCGGCCATGTTCTTGCGCGTCTGCTCCGCTGCCTTGCGGACGACGGGCTTGGTGAACGCCGCCTCCTGGCTGATGTCCCAGCTCTCGGTGACCTTGGTGCCGCCCTCGACGGGTTCCAGCTCGTAGCGCCAGATCCGGCCGCCGGCGATCTTGTCGGCAAACCGCACCGGCGGGAGGGTCTGCCAGGCGATCCGGCGGTCCTGCTCGAACTCGATGACCGTGCTGACCATCGCGTAGGGAACCCCCAGCTTCATGCTCATCCCGAACGTGGAGCCGAGCGCCAGCGTGTCGGGGACGTTCTTGGCGGCGCGCACCGTGCCGCTGCCGTCGAACTCCTGGTGCCGGTGCGGGTCGGCGATCAGCGCGAAGATGGCCTCCGGGGTCGCGGGGATGGTCCGGTCAACGCTCACAACATCAGTCATGAAGGGGAGATTAGTGCCTGCCGCGTGAACGCATCGGCCGGGAAGAACGACTCGACGGTCAGCTCCGCCAACGTGACGTCCGCGGCGGTCCCGAAGGTGGCTGCCGTGGTGAAGAAGCTGAGCAGTCCGTGCCGGGTGCGCAGGCGCAGCGGGAGCACCACCCCGGGGTGCTCGGTCCAGGGCTCCACGGCGCTCACGCCGGGATAGCCCGCCAGCTCGTCGTGCAGCGCGAGCAGCTCCTCATCCCCGGTCAGGGCGACCTGGCGACGGAGCCGGCCGAGCAGGTGCCCGCTGAACACCTCGAAGTCCTCCAGGCGCGGCGCCAGCCCATCCGGGTGCAGTGACAGCCGCAGCACGTTCGGGCGACCCTTCAGCAGCGCCGGGTCGAGGTCCTCCAGCAGCAGCCCTGCGCCGGCGTTCGCGAGCACCAGGTGCCAGGTGCGGTCGACGACCAGCGCCGGGTAGGGGTCGTGGTGCTCCAGGACCAGGTCGAGCGCCTGCCGCACTGCGACCATCTCGGGCGCCGCCAGGTCGGTCTCGCCATAGAGCGGCGCGAAGCCGGCCGCCACCAGCAGGTCGTTGCGCCCGCGCAGCGGCACGTCCAGGTGCTCGGCGAGGTGCAGCACGAAGGCCTTCGACGGCTTGGAGCGGCCGGTCTCGACGTAGCTCAGGTGCCGGGTCGAGACGTCGGCCAGCAGGCTCAGGTCGAACTGGCTCAGGCGTCGCTTGGCCCGCCAGGCCTTGAGCAGGTCACCCACCCCGGAACGCGTCTCGAGCACCGTCATGGCAGCGAACCTAAGCCCGCACGGGTCCGGCGGCCATGACCTGCGAGGTCATCGACACCGCGCACTCCCCCGGGCTCTGCTGTCGTCACCTCCGACGAAAGGAACTCCCATGACCACCGCGATCACTGGCTTCACCTCCACCGAGGACCGGCTCCGCACCGTGCTCCGGATCGACGGCGCGGTCACCGCCGCCGTCGGGCTGCTCGCCCTCGAGACCCCGCTTGCGTGGTACGGGGACACCCCGGCCTGGTTGGTCCGCACGATCGGCGCGCTGCTGCTCGTGACCGGGGTCGACCTTGCGCTGCTGACCCGGGCGTCGGGGCGGCTGCTGCGGGTCGGCGCGACCGTGACGGCCGAGCTCGCGTTCGCCTGGGTGCTCGCCACCGTGGTCGTGCTCCTGGAGTGGGACCTGCCGACCCAGGGCACCGAGCTCCTCACCGGCGTCGGCCTGGTCACCCTCGGCTTCGGGATCGCGTACACCCGGCTGGTCCGCGGACTGCGCTGAGGCCCGTACGGTGCGGGGATGGACGTCACCTACTCCTCCTACCTCCGCATCCCTGAGCTGCTGCAGCTCCAGCAGGAGCCGCGCGCGCACGACGAGCTGCTGTTCGTGGTGCTGCACCAGTCCCACGAGCTGTGGTTCAAGCTGGCGCTGCACGAGCTCGACGACGCGACCCTGCTCATCGCCGCTGACCGCTTCCCCGAGGCGGAGACCCGGCTGCGCCGGCTGGTCACGATCATGCGGCAGCTCGTTGCGCAGTGGGACGTGCTGGGCACCATGACCCCGGCCGGCTACCTGGAGTTCCGGCACGTCCTGGAAGGCGGCAGCGGCTTCCAATCGGTGCAGTTCCGGGAGCTGGAGTTCTCCTCCGGCCTGAAGGACCCGACCTACCTCGCCTCGCCCTGGCTCGCGGCCGGCGAGGTCGCGGACCTGCAGGCCCGGCTCGATGCTCCCTCGCTGGCGGACGCCTTCCACGCGGCGCTCGACCGCGCCGGGGTGGCCGATGTCCTCGACGTGCTGCGGGCCGGTCCGTCGCTGCTCGCCATGCTGGCCGAGACACTGCTCGACTACGACGAGGCGATCGGGCACTGGCGGCACCGGCACGTGCTGGCCGTCGAGCGCCAGATCGGCCTCAAACCGGGTACGGGGGGGTCGAGCGGGGCCGCCTACTTGCGGTCCACCCTGACCCGCAGGTTCTTCCCGGAGCTCTGGGAAGCTCGTACCCGGTTGGGGTCGTGACGGGCCGTCAGGCGACCCTGCCGGCCGTGGTGAAGCGGACGGTGGCGGTGCCACGGCTGCTGCAGAACGTGAACGCCTGACCGACGCGGGTGTGCGGCTGACCGAGAACGGCGAGGACCTGCTCGGGGGTCATGCCGCGACGAACCCGCGCGAGATCACCGGACGTCAGGTCCGGGACGTCGCTACGGCAGCTGTCACCGGCGACACCCACGCTGCGCTCCCACATCTGCAGGTACGCCTCCGGGCCGTTCTGCAGGTCGCGGGTGAACGCCGCGCCGTCGCCGACCGCGTTCGCCTGCACCTGGACGTCCTGCACCCAGTCCGGGTAGAGGCCATAGTGCTCGACGCCCTCGGTGTTGAGGTCCCAGGTGCGCTTGCCCGTGGTGGAGCGGTTCACCGTCACGCCGCCGAGGCCGGTGAAGGGGTAGACCACGCCCTTGCCCTTGGCGGGGTTCCGCGGCGCGCCCTGCTGGGAGAAGCCGCTGATGTCGGAGCCCCAGCCGATGCCGTACAGGAACCGCTTGTCGGCGTGCTTGCGCAGCACCTCCCACTTGCCGAGGAAGCCTGCGCTGCCACCGGCGTGCGGGGTCACCACGCCGCCGAGGGTCAAGATGCGGTAGTAGTTCGCGTCGTCGGCCCAGCTGTGGGACGACAGGATGCCGCCGTAGTGGTGCGCCGCGACGTAGTCGAGCGCCTGCTGGCGTGCGACCGCGCTCATGTGGTCCGGGTCGAAGATCATGCCCCGCTTCATGAGGCCGTCCAGGAACGCCTTGCCCAGCGCGGACATCCCGATGGCGTTGCACTGCGGGCCGGCGGGGTAGACCGGTGCCGCCCCGGTCGCGCCCGCCGTCTGCAGGACTCCGGCGAACAACCCGTCCCGCTCGACGTGGCCCTGGCTCTCGTCGGTGAGGTTGTACTGCTGCTCGTCGTGCTGAACCCGACCGAAGGGGGCCTTGCAGGAGGTCATCTCCCAGAAGTGCCCGGTCTCCTTCTGGTTGCCGTTGTTGACGATCACGCCCGTCGAACCGGAGTCACCGGTGACGCCGGTGAGGGCGTTGTCGAACTTGTTGGTCATCTCCATCTGCCGGACGCCGAGCTTGTAGACCTCGGACAGCCGCTTGTCGATGTCGGCGGCGGTGCAGGCGTCCTGGCCGTAGTAGGAGCGACAGCCCAGCGGCCGGGAGACCTCGATGCCCATGATGACCGCCAGCCGGCCGCTGTTGATGACCCGGCGGGCCTGCAGCGGGTCGGTGATGATCCGGTACCAGCCGCGACCGGGGCCGCCGTACTGCGCGTCGATGAAGCGCTCGAGCTCGCGGGTGCGGTTGGCCTCGAGCGCGACGGTGTCCATCTCGTCGCAGGTGTTCTTCTTGATCGGGTACAGCTCGCAGAGCTGACCGTTCTGGACGAGCAGGTTGGTGTACATCCGCAAGCCGCCGCGCCAGGAGCGCTCGATCCACTTGTAGTAGACCTGCTGGTGGGTCAACGAGCTGTAGTGCGGCCAGTAGCTGAAGGTCGGGTAGCCGTCGGTGGCGTGCCCGCTGCCGGGCGTCTTGCCCGACACCACGTCCTCGAGCGCGGAGCCGTACCCGCCCGGGCCGTGGTCGGGGCAGTCCTGCAGCGCGGCGTTGATGCCGTACGGGTGCCAGACCCGGCCGCAGATGACCTTCCCGCCGAGGAACTCGAAAGCCATCGTGTGCAGGTGGGCGTCGACGTAGCCCTTGGTCTCGCCGTAGCCGGTGGCTCCGTGCGCGACGGCGCCGGTGACGCCCGTCCCGGACTCCGGCCACACCGCGCAGCCGTGGGCCGCGACGAGGGTGAACTGCGCGGCCTTGCTGGTCACCGCGCCGGTGCCCGCCGTGAGCGCGCCGGCCGGGCTGGCGACGAGGGTCGCGGAGATCGCCGGGTCCAGCGGGCCAGGGGTGGCCTCGTCGCCGTCGTCGTAGGCCTGCTGCAGCACGAAGGCCGACCCGACCTGCTTCAGCACCCACTCGGTCGACGCCGAAGGGACGGCGGCGTGCAGGACCTTGTCGCCGCGGTACTGCGCGACCAGCGGCGCGGTGCCCACCCCGATCGCGCTGACGCCGGTGTCCACCGCGGTGTCAGCCGGGCCACGGGCCGCGCGCTCGTACTCGTCGCCGGTGCCGGCGATGTAGCCCTTGACGGCCGCAGCCGCCTCCCTCGTCGGGAGCGGGTTCGCCGCCGTGGCCAGGAAGTCGGCCTTGGTGCCGAACAACAGGTACTTGCCGAGGTCGAAGGCCTGGAAGCGGAACGGCTCGCCGGCGGTGCCTGTCGCGGCGAAACCAGCCACGGTGCGCGTCACGAGCTTGCCCGAGGCAGCGCTCTTGAGGGCGAAGCACCCGTTCGCCGGGGCGTAGCGGTCGGCCGCCGACGGCGTCCGCGGGGTCACCAGTGTCGTGGGCCCCTTGGCGAGCGCCTCCTGCAGCCCGGGGGCGACGGCGGCGGTGCGGGTCGCGGCCTGCGAGAGGCTCGCGAACGAGCCGACCGCGAGCACGGACACGACAGCGAGGGCGACCACGGGACGGGTGAATGAACGCGACATGCAGGAGTCCTTCGACGTTGCGGCGAGGTTTCCTGCTTCAACGAGCCAAATCCGAAAAGGTGACCGTTCAGATCTGCACGAGGCCGTTCGTGGTGCCCTGGTCGTTCGGCGCGTACCCGTCGGCCGCCTCGTCGTCGAACCACACCCCCGACGCCGTCACGTAGCGGAACGCAACCGTCTCGCCGCTCGGCACGGTCACGGTGGCGCGCACCGAGCCGTCCTTGGCCTTCTTGAGCGGCTCGCGCTGCCAGTCGTTGAACGAGCCCGCGACAAACACCGGCTCCTCCCGCGGGGCCTGCACGAAGGTCACTTGCATCTTGCCGAGGCGCTTGCGCTTGACGATCACCGGTTCAGCCTCTCACCGTCGTGTTCCGACCGGGTTACCGGTCGGTGAAGACCTTCTTCCTCAGCTCCCAGGGACTCCTGCCCCATGCGCGCTCGATGATGCGCACGCTGTCCCCCTTGACGCTCGTTCAGCCGGCTCTCCGCTGCGTGGTGGTCCGCGGCCCGAGCACCGGTTGGCCGCCCCGGCCACCGGGCTGCCACGGCCACCGGCCCTGCTCGTCGGCCCAGACGAGCTGCCGCCCCCGCACGGCGTGCTCCCCGTAGAGCCCGGTGGCGACGAACAGGTGCGCCTCGGGGTGCGGCAGCTCCACCACCTCGAAGCGGCCGTCGACCAGCTCTCCCGGCAGCGGAGCGTGCCGGAGCCGCCGGGCCAGCCCGTTCAGCACCGCAGCGGCCTCCGCGGGCGGCTTGCCGGTCACCACCAGCTCCGGCAAGCCGCGGCGGGTCAGCCCGACGGTGTAGCTGAACGGGGCGTGCACGCGGCTGCCGCCGACGGCCTGGATCGCCCAGCCGAAGCGGTCGATCATGGGTTGCAGCACCTCGTCGACGTAGTCCGCGAACGTCGCGTCGGGGCGGTCGCACATCCAGCACATGGGTCCTCCTCGGGGTCGGGAGTGGTCACCGTCGAGGGCGGCTCCGACAGTCCCGAGGAGTTGTCCACAGATCTGCCGCAGGTCTCCCACAGCGGTGCTCGCGGAGCCACGATGGAGCGCATGGAAACGTGGAAGCAGGCCCGGAAGATCTATGTGGAGCACCCGATGCGTGGCGGCGACGTCGCCATCGTCACCGACCTGACGGTCATCCAGGAGGTGGCCGGGCTCGCTGACGACTGGGACCCGGTGATCCGCCGGAACGTCGCGCACATCCTGCGGGAGCTCCAGGTTCAGGAGCTCGTGATCGCGATCGCCCGTCCTGACGCCGAGCTGCTCCCGCAGGACCATGCGCTCTGGGCCGACCTGCGGGAGGAGCTGCTCACCTCCACGATCACGGTGCACCCGCTGGAGGCGCTGCCGGCGGCAGCGTGAACACCTGCACCCGCTTGACCGGTACGCCCTCGAGCTCGCGGGTCGTCGCGATGTCGTACGCCGCCAGCTCGACCAGCCCGCGCTGCGGCAGGTAGTCGCGACCGGGGTCGCCCAGGAGCACCGGCCCGTCGAAGGTTCCGAGCCAGCCGAGCACCCGCGCGGCCATCTCCCGCTCGTACAGCACGTCCCCGGCCAGCACGACGTCGACGTGCGGGACCTGCCCGGCGAGCAGGTCCAGGCCGGTCCACATCACCTCGACCCCGTTGGCGGCAGCGTTCGCCGCGACCGCCTCACCCGAGAGCGGGTCGATGTCGGCCGCCAACACCGAGCGGGCGCCGGCCTGCAACGCCGCGATCGCCACCAGCCCCGAGCCGGTCGCCAGGTCGAGCACCCGCTTGTCGCGCACCAGGTCGACGTGGTCCAGCACGTAGCGCGCCAGCGCCTGCCCACCCAGCCAGGGGAACGCCCAGTACGGCGGCGAGCTGGTGCCGACCTCCTCCCAGAGCCCATGCATGTCGTCGGCCTGGTGCAGCAGCACCTCAGGCACGAACGGGACCGGCTCGACGGCGAGCCACCTGGCGAACTGCACGCGGGAAGCATGCCTGGTCGGTGTGGCGTTGGGTCAGGTGTGACCTCCCTCAGCGTGCTGGACCTCGCTCCCGTCTCCGCCGGCCGCACCACCCCCCAGGCGATGCAGGAGTCGATCGCGCTGGCTCAGCACGTCGAGCGCCTGGGCTACGGCCGGGTCTGGGTCGCCGAGCACCACGGCATGCCCGGCATCGCCTCCAGCACCCCAGCGGTCCTCATCGCGGCGCTCGCGGCGGCCACCTCGACGATCCGGGTCGGGTCGGGCGGCCTGATGCTGCCCAACCACCCGCCGCTGGTGGTGGCCGAGCAGTTCGGCACGCTCGAGGCGCTGCACCCGGGACGCATCGACCTCGGGCTGGGACGCGCGCCGGGCACCGACCAGCGCACCGCCGCGCTGCTCCGCCGCGGTGACGCCGACGACTTTCCCGGCGAGCTCGCGCTGCTCCGGGCGTTCTTCGCCGGCCCCGTCGAGGGAATCTCGGCCGTCCCCGCCGTCGGCAACGCCCCGGAGATCTGGCTGCTGGGGTCCAGCGGCTTCTCCGCCCAGCTGGCCGGGATGCTCGGATTGCCCTTCGCGTTCGCCCACCACTTCAGTGGCCACAACACGCTGCCCGCCCTGGACCTGTACCGCCGGTCGTTCACGCCCGGGGTGCTCGCGGAGCCGTACGCGATGGTCTGCGCCAACGTGCTCGTGGCGCCGACCTACGAGCAGGCCCGGCAGCTCGCGCTGCCCGGCGCGCTGTCGTTCACCCGGCTCAGGCAGGGCCTGCCAGGAGTGCTGCCCACCGTCGAGGAGGCCGAGGCCTACCCCTGGACGGCTCAGGAGCGGGCCTTCGCGGAGCAGCGCCTCGACGCCGCTGTGCTGGGGTCACCGGCGCAGGCGGCGGACCAGGTGGCGCGGCTGCTCGATGACACCCAGGCGGACGAGCTGATGGTCGCCACCACCGCTCACGACTTCCAGGACCGGCTGCGGTCCTACGAGCTGCTCGCCTCGCTCGGGTCAGTCCGGGACGGCGTGCTCCGCGTCAGGGCCGCGGCAGCAACCGGTCGCTGATGATCCGGCGCTGGATCTCGCTGGTGCCCTCGAAGATCGTCGTCAGGCGGGCGTCCCGCCAGTACCTCTCCACGCGGCGCTCCGTCGTGTAGCCGTTCCCGCCGTGCAGCTGCATGGCCTGGTTGGTGACGCGCACCGCCATCTCGGTGGCCTGCAGCTTCACCATCGCCGCCTCGCTCTCGCAGGGGGCGCCCTCGTCGATCAGGTGTGCCACCTGCTGCCAGAAGGCCCGGCCCTGCGCGACGTCGGCAGCCATGTCGGCGAGCGCGAACCGGAGCGCCTGGAACTCCCCGATCGGGTGCCCGAACTGCTCGCGCTCCTGCAGGTACGCCGCGGTGTCCTCCAGCGCAGCGCGGGCCAGCCCGACGGCCCGCGCCGCGGTGTGCACGCGGGCGATGTTGAGGCCGCGCTGGACCGACGCGAAGCCACCCTCGTCGTCGGTGGCCCCCTCGTCCCCGTACAGGCCCGTGAGCCGGTCGCTTTCAGGGACCCGGACGCCGTCGAGCAGCAGGTCCCAGGTCAGGAAGCCGTGGTAGCCGACCTTGTCGATCGGCGTGCCCGTCATCCCGTTCGGAAACGCGCCGCGGTCCTTGACGACCAGGAACGGCTCGAGCCCCGCTGACCGAGGCTCCCCCTCGGCGGGCTCCCGGACCCGGGCCAGCACCTCGATGAAGTCGGCTGCGAGGGCGTTGCCGGCCCACCGCTTGTGGCCGGTCAGCAGCCATCCGTCGCCGTCGCGGGTGGCGGCGGTCTGCACCCCGGCCAGGTCGGAGCCGGCCGTCGGCTCGGACAGCGCGATCGACCCGATCCACTCCCCGCGCGCGGAGCGCGTGAGCAGGTCGGCGCGACGGGCGTCATCGAGCACCTGGGTGCCGAGCCCCTGGCCACGGGCCAGGATGCTCGCGACGCTCAGCCAGCCGGTCGCCAGCTCCTCCGACACCAGGCAGTACTCGAACACCCCGAGCCCCAAACCGCCGTGCTCCGCCGGGACCGTGATGCCGAACCAGCCGTTCGCCGCCAGCTCCTCGATCAGCTCCCGCGGCATCTCGCCCTTCACCGGGTCAAGGGCATCGGCGATCGGCAGCACCACCTCGCGGGCGAAGGTGCGGGCCTGCTGCTGCAGCGCCAGGCGTGCCGGGGTCGCCCACGGGGGCTGGAGGTCCATGGCCGCCCCCTACCCGTTCCCGGAGCCGGGTGCACCTCGCTAAAACGTGTTGTAGTTTCCGGCCGTGCTCACCGTTCTGGACACCGACCGCGAGACCACCGTCGAGGCCGACGGACTGAAGGTGTCGGCCGCCGCGCTGCTGGCAGCGACCGGTTGGGCCCTGAAGCCCGAAGGGCTGTGCCGCGGCGACGTCTGCGTGCCCGGTTCCCTCCTCGCCCCGGTGTCCCTCGTGGACGTCGCCGCCGCGCTGCGCCGGCCGCTCGCGGTGCAGGAGCTGGAGTCGGGCACCGTGGCTGTCCTGGGCGAGCCCGGCGGCCAGACCGTCCACACCGGCGCGCTCGCGCCCCCCGTCACCCTGAAGGACGTCGACGGCCACGACGTCCAGGTCACCGGCACCGGCCGCAAGACCGCAGTCGTCGCCTGGTCGACCTGGTGCGGCTGCCGCTATGAGCTGCCCGCCTGGAAGCAGCTGTCGGAGGAGCTGAAGGCCGACGGCCTGGACATCGTCACGGTCGCGATCGACGAGGACTGCGAGGCCGTCCGGCCCTGGGCCGAGGGCACCGACCTGCCGGTCGGGCTGGACCCGGAGCACCGGCTGTCCGACGTCTTCGGGATCGTCAACGTCCCGTCGGTGGTGTGGCTCGACGAGGACGGCCGGCTGGTGAAGCCGCCGACGATCGCGCCGGGTGACGACCAGTTCAGGGAGTTCACCAAGGTGGACGCCGACAGCCACCACGACGCGCTGCGACGCTGGGTTCGCTCCGGCGAGGTGCCGTCGGTGGCTGAAGCAGCCGATGACGACGACCTGCGCGCGGCCCGCACCGAGCGCCGGCTGGCCGCCTGGCTGCACCGGCACGGGCACCCCGACGCGGCGGAGGAGCACTTCGCGGCGGCGGTGGCCCTCGCGCCGCTGGACTTCACCATCGCCCGCTCCTCGATGCCACTGCGCGGCCAGGACCCGTTCGGCACCGAGTTCTTCGCGCTGTGGGAGCAGTGGAACGACGCCGGCCGCCCCGGCTACCAGCCCACCTGACCCCCTGCTTACGTCCTCAGCCTCACGCTCAGGTCCCCTTGACTCTTGAGGACGTCCGCGCGCGCGGGTGCCGCACCAGTCCCAGGAGCCTCAGCAGTCCCAAGACATCAGGACACCGCGAGGGTGACGGTGTGGATGGCCAGACCGGCGAGTGCCCCGACGGCCGTCCCGTTGATGCGGATGAACTGCAGGTCCCGGCCCACCGCGAGCTCGATGCGCTGCGACGCGGAGGTGGCGTCCCAGCGGGCGACCTGCGTCCGGATCAGCGAGGTGAGCTCGTCGCCGTAGTTCTCCACGGCGTGCCCGACGAGCGCCTCGAGCGCGTGCGAGATCCGCTCCCGGAACACCTCATCCGAGATGGCCCGCTTGCCGACCGAGGTGATCATCGTGGCGATCCGCTGCTGGAGGTCGCCGTGGTCCTCCGACAGCGACTCGCGGACCGACAGCATCGCGTCGGTCACCACGTCGTGCAGCACCGCCTGTGCCTGCGGGTCGTCGAGCAGCTGCCCGATGAGGACATCCAGCTTTGCGGCGGTCCGCGGGTCGTGCTGCAGCTCCTGGGCGACCGACCGGAGCAGTCCCTCCAGCCAGCGGCGCACCGGGTGCTGCGGGTCGCGCTCGACCGCGGCCAGCGTGTCCTGCAGGCCGTCGAGGATGCCGCGGAGCCGCTTGTCCGACACCAGCAGCGACGCCAGCCAGCCGCGGTCGTCGACGAAGTCCCGGAGCTGCGGCATGAGCTCCTCGCGGTGCGCGCGCAGGAAGGCCAGCGACCGCCCCACAACGACATCGACCAGCGGTCGCTGAGTGCCACCCTGGATGGCCCGGTCCAGCACCCGCCCGAGGACCGGCGCGTACGACCGACGGGCCTGGTCCCGGCGGATCAGCACCAGGGCAGAGGCGACCACCGCGTCGGGGTCGAGCGCCTCCAGCACCACGCCGGCGTTGAACGCCACCTCCTTCGCGAGCCGTTCGGCGACGTCGGGCTCACCGAGGAACCGGCCGGCCCGGCCCACCACGTCGGCCTGCCGTACCTGCTCGACGACCACCTCGCGGGTGAGGAAGTGCCCGGTGACGAACTCCCCCAGCTTGAGCGCCAGGTCGTCCTTCTTGCGCGGGACCAGGCCGGTGTGCGGGATGGGCAGCCCGAGCGGCCGCCGGAACAGCGCGGTGACCGCGAACCAGTCCGCCAGGCCACCGATCATCGCCGCCTCGGAGCCCGCCCGCACGTAACCCACCAGCGTCCCGTCGAACGACAGGCTCGTGACGTAGACCGCCGCCGCGACGGCGAGCAGGGCCGTCGCGGTCTGCTTCATGCGCCGGAGCCGGGCAGCGGCGTCCTCGTCCGTGACCAGCAGGGGCATCACCACAGCGATGACCCTTCCACACGAGGCTCAGTCAGCGAGCGCGACGGGCGACGGCTCCTTGATCCGCAGCACCTTGGCCAACCCCGCAGGCATCCACCAGTTCCACTCCCCGAACATCGACACCAGCGCCGGAACGAGCAGCGACCGCACGATCGTCGCGTCCAGCAGGATGCCGAAGCCGAGCCCGGTCGCGAAGACCTTCAGGTCGGTGCCCGGCCCCGAGGACAGCGCGACGAAGGCGAGGAACAGGATCAGGGCGGCACTGGTCACCAGCCGCCCTGTGCGCGCGATGCCCTCGATGACGGCACCGTCGGTGGTGACGCCGTGCTCGTCCCGCTCCTCCCGGATCCTGGCCAGGATGAACACCTCGTAGTCCATGGACAAGCCGAACAGGAACGCGAAGACCATCATCGGCACCCAGAACGTCACCGCGCCGGTCTGGTGCACCGAGTAGATCGCGTGCGAGCCGAAGCCCTTCTGCCAGAACAGCACCATGAAGCCGAGGGTGGCCGCGAGGGTCAGGAGGTTGAGCAGCACCGCCTTGAGCGGCAGCAGCACGGAGCGGAACGCCCGAGCGAGCAGCACGAACGTCAGCACGGCAATGATCGTCAGCATCAGCGGGAACCTGCCGTAGACCCCGTGCAGGAAGTCGATCTGGTCCGCTCCCGGACCGGCGATGCCGAGAATCGCTTCGTTGCTGTCGGCCAGGTCCCGGGCGGCACGCACCGGCCCGACCGTCTCGGAGTTGACCGTCTCGTGGGTCGGGACGGCGATGACCACCGTGCGCCCGTTGCGGTTGTTGGCCGGGTCGGTCGAGACGACCGCGTGGTCGATGCCGTCCACCTTGGCCAGGTCGGTCGCGACGCTCTGCGCACCCGCAGTGGTCGACAGCACCTGCAACGGCGTGAGCGACCCGGTCGCCACGCCGCCGCGCTGGAGCGTCTGCAACGCGGTGTACGCGGGCCCACTGGTCGCGAGGGAGTCCGACCCGGCGAGCCCGATCTTGATCTGCGAGAACGCGAAGATGAGCGCGCCGAGCGCGACGACCGACACGCCCGCGGCGACGTAGCGGTAGCGGACCACGCCCGTCGCCCAGCGCGACCAGGCCTTGCTCGCCTTGTTCTCGTGCCGGATCTTGGGCCAGTCCACCTTGGGTCCGATGGAGCTCAGGATGGCCGGCGTCAGCGTCAGCGTGGTGAGCACGCTCGCCAGCGGGATCAAGGCCCCACCGACGCCGATGCTGCGCATGAACGGCACCGGCAGCACGAGCAGCGCCATGAGGCCGATCGCGACCGTCACGCCGCTGAAGATGACGGCCTTGCCGGCGGTCTCCATGGCCACGACCACCGCCTCGTGGTTGTCCCGGCCGTGGTCGCGCTCCTCGCGCCAGCGCGTCACGAGCAGCAGCGAGTAGTCGATGGCCACGCCGAGGCCGATCAGCGCGATGAGGAACTCCACGATGAACGACACCTTCATCGCGTGCGTGATGGGCAGCAGCAGCAGGAAGGTCAGCATGATGGAGGCGAACGCCACGAGCATCGGCAGCAGCGCGAGGAACGAGGCGAACACGAACGCCAGCACGAGGAGCGCCCCGAGCGCCCCGAACAAGGTCTCGGTCAGCACCCCCGGACCGCCGGCCGTCGCGTCACCGGCCGCGAGCATGTCCTCGCCCGTCACCCCGGACCTCCAGCCCGTCGGTGCCTGCGCCTTGGCCGCCGCCAGCAGCCGTTCGGTGGGCGGCTTGGCGCTCGGGTTGTTGCCGAAGTTGTAGAAGACCATCGCGAAGGCGGTCCGGTCGTCCCTGCTGCGGAACGCCCTGTCACCGCTGGTCTGCTCGTCCACCAGCCGCAGGTTGGGGGTTGCCTTCGCCACGGCGCTGAAGGCGGCGGCCAGCTCCGGTTCGTGCCCGGTGACCGCCTGGCCGTCCGGCGCGGTGAGCACGATGAGGTACGGCGAGGAGTTCCCGCCGTTCCCGAAGTCCGCGAGGATCTTGTGCGCGGCCTCGGTCCCCGGTTGCCCGGGAAGGAAGAAGTCGACCGTGAGGCGGTCGTTGGTCGGCTTGATCGCCAGGATGCCTCCGACGATGAGCACCAGCCAACCGATCACCACCAGGCGGCGGTGGTGCAGGACGAGCTCAGCGAACCGTCGCATGACGGGACTTCCCTTCAACGGCGTGACGCGGCGCAGACTAGCGACCGGGTGTGACGTTTCGGTTCCCGGTACGACAGGGTGACGTGTTGTGGACGTCGAACTCATCGCAGGCAGCCCGCTGACCGAGGCCGAGCTGGTCGCGGTCGCCCGGCACGGCGCCCGGGTCGTGCTCGGCCCGGAGTGCATCGAGCGGCTCACGGCAGCCCGCGGTCACGTGGACGAGCTCGCGGCCGGCGAGGTGCCCACCTACGGCATCTCCACCGGCTTCGGCGCGCTCGCGACCCGGCACATCCCCGGTGCCCTGCGCACCCAGCTCCAGCGGTCACTGATCCGCTCGCACGCCGCCTCCAGCGGCGCCGAGGTGGAGCCTGAGGTGGTTCGCGGCATGACCCTGCTGCGGCTCCAGACCATGACCACCGGCCGTACCGGCGTGCGCCCCGGCACCGCACAGGCCTACGCAAACCTCCTCAACGCCGGCATCACGCCCGTCGTCCGCGAGTACGGGTCGCTGGGGTGCTCCGGGGACCTGGCCCCCCTGGCCCACGTCGCCCTGGCCGTGATGGGCGAGGGCGAGGTGCGGGTCGACGGCCACCTCACGACAGCCGCCGAAGCACTGGGCCACGCCGGCCTCTCCCCCGTCGAACTCGCCGAGAAGGAGGGCCTCGCCCTCATCAACGGCACCGACGGGATGCTGGCGATGCTCATGCTCGCGAGCCACGACCTCGGCCGGCTGTTGAAGATCGCCGACCTCGCGGCGGCGATGAGCCTGGAGGCGCTGCTCGGCACCGACCGTCCCTTCGCGGCCGAGCTCATGGCGCTGCGCCCGCACCCCGGCCAGGCCAGCGCGGCCGCCAACCTGCGCCGGCTGCTGGCCGGGAGTCCCATCGTCAGCAGCCATGCCGGACCCGAGGACACCCGCGTCCAGGACGCCTACTCGCTGCGCTGCGCCCCACAGGTCGCCGGTGCCTGTCGCGACACCCTCGACCACGTACGGCGGGTCGCGGCCTGCGAGTCGGCCAGCGCCATCGACAACCCGGTGCTGCTGCCCGACGGCCGCATCGAGTCCAACGGCAACTTCCACGGCGCGCCCGTGGCGTACGCGCTGGACTTCCTGGCCATCCCGATCGCCGACCTGGCCTCGATCAGCGAGCGCCGGACCGACCGGCTGCTCGACAAGAACCGCAGCCACGGGCTACCCGCGTTCCTGGCCGACGACCCGGGCGTCGACTCCGGCCTGATGATCGCCCAGTACACCCAGGCCGGTGTGGTGTCGGAGCTCAAGCGGCTGGCCGCCCCCGCCAGCGTCGACAGCATCCCGTCGAGCGCGATGCAGGAGGACCACGTCTCGATGGGCTGGCACGCCGGCCGCAAGCTGCTCCGGGCCGTCGACGGCCTGACCAGGGTGCTGGCCATCGAGGTGATGGCCGCGGCACGGGCGCTGGACCTGCGTGCGCCGCTCCAGCCCGCCGCCGGCACCGCCGCCGCGGTGGCTGCAGTCCGGACGGTCGTGGAAGGACCGGGCACCGACCGGTACCTGTCGCCCGAGATCGAAGCGGTCGTCGCGCTGGTGCGCGGCGGCGAACTGCTGTCTGCTGTGGAGCACGTGACCGGAGGGCTGGAGTAGCGATGGAGTGCAAGGGCTGGCTGCAAGAGGCGGCACTGCGGTGCCTGCGGAACAACCTCCACCCGGACGTCGCGGAGCGTCCGCAGGACCTGGTGGTCTACGGCGGGAACGGCAAGGCCGCCCGCAACCACGAGTCGCTCGCCGCAATCGAGCGGACCCTGATGCGGCTCGAGGACGACGAGACCCTGATGGTCCAGAGCGGCAAGCCGGTAGCGGTGTTCCGCACCTTCCCGCACGCCCCACGCGTCCTGATCGCCAACTCGCTGCTGGTGCCCGGCTGGTCGACGTGGAAGGACTTCTGGGAGCTCGAGGCCCTCGGCCTCACGATGTACGGCCAGATGACCGCAGGCTCGTGGATCTACATCGGCACGCAGGGGATCGTGCAGGGCACGTTCCAGACGTTCGCGACGCTCGCCGAGCAGCGGTACGACGGGACCCTCCGCGGCAAGGTCGTGCTCACCGCCGGGCTCGGCGGCATGGGCGGTGCGCAGCCGCTCGCCGTGACGATGAACGGCGGCGTGGCGCTGTGCCTCGACGTCGACCCCTCGCGGGTGCAGAAGCGCATCGAGACCCGGTACCTCGACGAGGTCGCCCCGTCGCTCGAGGCCGGCCTGAAGCGGGCCAGAGAGGCTGCCCAGCAGGGGATCGCGCTGTCGATCGGAGTGGTGGCCAACGCCGCAGAAGCACTGCCGCAGCTGCTCGCCGCCGGGGAGCAGTTCGACATCGTGACCGACCAGACCTCGGCTCACGACCCGCTCAACGGCTACGTCCCGACAGGCCTCGACGTCGAGGAGGCCGCAGCGCTCCGGCGCGACAAGCCGGCGGAGTACATCGACCGCGCCCGGGCCTCGATGGTCGTGCACTGCCGTGCCATGGTGGGCTTCGCGCGCGCCGGTGCAGAGGTGTTCGACTACGGCAACAACCTCCGCGGCGAGGCGCGTGAGGCCGGCTTCGCTGAGGCCTTCGAGTACCCCGGCTTCGTGCCGGCCTACATCCGGCCGCTGTTCTGCGAGGGCATCGGACCGTTCCGCTTCGTCGCGCTGTCCGGCGATCCGACCGACATCGCGGTGGCGGACGAGGCCCTGCTCGCGGCCTTCCCGGACAACAGCTACGTGCAGCGCTGGATCCCGCTCGCGCGGGAGCGGGTCGCCTTCCAGGGGCTGCCCGCCCGGATCTGCTGGCTCGGCTACGGCGAGCGCGCCAAGGCCGGCCTCATCCTCAACGACCTGGTCGCCCGCGGCACCATCAAGGCCCCTGTGGTGATCGGCCGCGACCACCTCGACAGCGGTTCGGTGGCGTCGCCCTACCGGGAGACCGAAGCCATGATGGACGGCTCGGACGCGATCGCCGACTGGCCGGTGCTGGACGCGCTCCTCAACGTCGCCTCCGGGGCCGCCTGGGTGGCGATGCACCACGGCGGCGGCGTCGGGATGGGCAAGTCCCTGCACTGCGGCGCCCAGGTGCTCGCGGACGGTACGGCCGACGGCGCGCTCCGGGTCGAGCGGGTGCTGACGAACGACCCCGGCATGGGCGTGGTCCGGCACGCCGACGCCGGCTATGACATCGCGCGCCGGGTCGCGCGGGAGCGCGGCGTCGACATGCCGATGCTGTGACCGTCCTCTACCGCGGCGGGATCTTCACCACCTGGGGCGAGGAGCCGGTGACGGCGATCGTGGTGGATCAGGGCCGGGTGGTGCACCACGGCGAGGCGGCCGCCGACGAGGTCGTCGAGCTCGAGGGCCGGTGCGTCATCCCGGGGTTCGTCGACAGCCACACCCACTTGGTCTTCGGCGGCGACCGGACGGCCGAGTTCGAGGCCCGGATGGCCGGAACCCCCTACACAGCGGGCGGAATCCGCTCCACGGTCGCCGCAACCCGCGCCACCGACGACGACACCCTGCTGCGCCGCGCGCTCCACCTGGCGGCTGAGGCCCGCCGCTCCGGGACCACCACGCTGGAGACCAAGAGCGGGTACGGCCTGACCGTCCGGGACGAGCGCCGGTCCTTGCGCGTGGCGCGTCAGGTGACCCCACACACCACGTTCCTCGGCGCCCACGTCCCCGACGGCGAGGGCTACGCCGAGCTGGTGGCCGGCGAGATGCTCGACGCCTGCGCGCCGTTGGCGACGGCCATCGACGCCTTCTGCGAGGTCGGCGCCTTCGACGTGGACCAGTGCCGCGCCATCCTGACTGCCGGACAGGCAGCTGGGCTGGCGGTGCACGTGCACGCCAACCAGCTCGAGCCGGGCCCCGGGGTGCAGCTGGCCGCCGAGCTGGGCGCGCTGAGCGCCGACCACTGCACGCACCTGTCCGACGCCGACGTCACCGCGCTGCGTGATGCCCGCGTCGTCGCCACCCTGGTGCCCGCGGCGGAGTTCAGCACCCGCTCCTCCTATGCCCCGGCCCGTCAGTTGCTCAACGCCGGGGTGACCGTGGCGCTGGCGACGGACTGCAACCCTGGCACCGCCTTCACCACCTCGATGCCCTTCGTCATCGCCCTGGCCTGCCGCGAGCTGGGGCTCACCCCCGACGAGGCGCTGTTCGCCGCGACCGCGGGAGGCGCCGCCGCGCTGGGGCTCGACGACGTCGGGCACCTGGGGATCGGCGCCAGGGCCGACTTCGTCGTGCTGGACGCGCCCGCACCGTCCTGGCTGGCGTACCGGCCGGGGGTCGACCTGGTGCGCCGCGTCGTCAAGGACGGCCGGTGACTGAGGACCCGCTTTGGCCGCGCGCGTCGGACTGGCTCGCCTCCGGAGGTACGCCCGGCGGCCCGCGGCTGGTGATCGTCGGGATCCCGTTGTCCCGCACCTCGATCTCGCCCTCCGGCGCGCACGCGACCCCCGCCGCGATCCGGGGGGCGCTGCGCCGGTTCTCCACCTTCCACGCCGGCCTCGACGTCGACCTGGAGGTGTTGAGCGTGACCGACCTCGGCGACCTCGACGTCGCCGACGCCACGGTCACGGACCATCTCGACCGGATCGACCTCAGCGGCGTGACTGCCGACCTGCTGGTCATTCTCGGTGGCGACAACGCCCTGACCCGGCCGGCCATGCGGTCACTGCTTCCCTTGGCCACGAGCGGCCTGCTCACCCTCGACGCCCACCACGACGTCCGCGGCTTCCACGCCGGCGCCACCAACGGCACCCCCGTCCGCGGCCTGCTCGAGGACGGCCTGCCGGGCAGCCAGGTCGTCCAGCTGGGGCTGGGGAGCCTGACGAACAGCCGGTCCTACCGGACGTTCTGCGAGGGCAACGGCATCACCGTGCGGACCGCCGACGAGATCCGCGGCCACGTCGGAACCGAAGTCCGCGGTCACCTCGACGAGCTGGCGCAGACCTGCCGCGACCTCTACGTCGACCTCGACGTCGACGTGGTCGACCGCGCCTTCGTGCCCGGCTGTCCGGGGGCGAGGCCTGGCGGTCTCGGCCCGCACGAGCTGCTCGAAGCCGCCGTCGAGGCAGGCCGGCACCCGGCCGTCCGCGCGGTGGACCTGACCGAGGTCGACGCCACTGCCGACCTGGATGGCCGCACGATCGACCTCGCCGCGATGTGCCTGCTGTCACTCGCCGCCGGACTGGCGACTCGCGTCATCATGTGATGACATCGCCTGGTGACTCACCAGCACAAGAACCGGGCGCTGGTGCCTGTGCTGGTCTACCTCGGCCTGGTGACCTCGATCGTGAGCAGCCTGGGCGCCCCGCTGATCCCCACGATCGCCCACGACACGCACGTCTCCCTGGCGACGGCCCAGTGGTCGCTGACGATCAGCCTGCTCACCGGTGCGGTGGCCACCCCCGTCCTCGGTCGCCTCGGGGACGGCCGGCATAGACGGGCGACCGTGCTCGGCGCGCTCTCGGCGGTGCTCGTGGGGTGCGTCCTCGCGGCCCTCCCGGGGCCCTTCGCGCTGCTGCTGTGCGGTCGAGGCCTGATGGGCGTCGGCCTCGGGCTCATCCCCCTCACGATGGCGGTCGCCAGCGACGCCCTCGACGGTGAGCGGCGCGCGTCCGTCGTCGGGCTGCTGTCGATCACCGCGGTCGCGGGCATCGGCCTCGGCTACCCGCTGACCGGCATCATCGCCGAGCAGTTGTCCTTCAGGGCCGGGTTCTGGTTCGGCGCCGTGGTCGTCGGCCTCGGGCTGGTGCTCGCGTTCCTCACTGTGCCCGCCGTCACCGACAGGCCTGCGGTGCGCCTCGACTGGGTCGGGAGCCTGCTGCTGTCGGGCGGGGTGGCCGGGCTGCTCCTCGCCCTGGGGCAGTCGCAGACCTGGTCCGAGGAGGCCGTCCTCGGCCTGGTGATCGGGAGCATCTGGGCGCTGTCGATGTGGGTGCTGCACGAGTTGCGGACGGCCCATCCTCTCGTCGATCTGCGACTGGTGCGGAACCGCACGGTCCTCACCGCCGACCTCACGGGATTGCTCGCGGGCGTGGGGATGTACGCCCTGCTGTCGATGGTGATCCGGTTCGCTCAGACGCCCCGCTCCGCCGGGTACGGCTTCGGTTCCAGCATCGTCGTCAGCGGCCTGCTACTGCTCCCGCTGTCGATCCTGTCCACCGCCGCGAGCCGGGTCGCGCCCCTGCTGGCCCGGCGCTTCGGCCAACGGGCGGTGCTTCCGCTGGGATGCCTGATCTTCGTGTTCGCCAACCTGCTGTTCGCGCTGGAGCGTGACCACCTCTGGGAGGTCGCGCTCACCATGGCGCTGGCGGGACTTGGCGTCGGGTGCACGTTCGCCGCACTGCCGGGGCTGATCGTGGGGAACGTACCCGCCTCCGAGACCGGCAGCGCCATGAGCTTCAGCCAGGTGCTCCGCTATGTCGGGTACTCGATCGGCTCAGCCCTGTCGGCCGCCGTCCTCGAGGCGCACACCCCTGCTGGTCAGCGCCTGCCGACCAACAGCGGCTACACCACCGTGGCGATCATCGGGATCGGGGTGCTCGTGCTGGCGGGGATCCTCAGCGCCGTCATCCCCGAGAAGGAGACCGCACCGGACCGCGAGCTGCTCGAGCTCAGCGCGCTGGCCGACTGATGGCCCGCGGTCAGGCTCGCGAACGGCTGTTGGCTGCCGCCACGGCGCTGTTCGCCGAACGCGGGTACGACCGCACCACGACCCGCGACCTCGCTGAGCACGCCGGCGTCGACGCCGCCCTGATCGCCCGCTACTTCGGAACCAAGGCCGGCCTCTACCTGGCCGCCCTCCGCGAGGAGCTCGGCGACGGCCCGCCGCCGGACCTGCTCGCCCCGGACCGGATGGCCTCGCTGCTCGGCCGGCTCGACGCGCGCGGTCCGGGACCGGTGTTCCGTGCGGCCGTGCAGGCCCACGACGACGCGGAGGTCCAGGCCGCCGCCCGCGACGCCCTGCACGCCCGGCTGGTCGACCCGCTACGGATCCGGTTCGAGAACGCCGGACTCGACCGGCCGCAGCTGCGCGCTGAGCTGGTCGCCGCTGCCTTCGCGGGTGTCGCTCTCGGCCGCACCTCGGGGGCCTTCGAAGAGCTGGCCGGGTCGCCCGCCGAGAAGCTGGTCGAGCTGCTCAGCGACCTCCTGAGCCCCTGACGGTCACCGAGACAGCTCCCGCGCGTGCCGCCTTGAGCAGCAGGACCTGCGCACCTGGCTTGGACACCACCGACGCCCCGGAGACCGTCACGCGGTACCCCTTCGGGTAGTGGCGCACCGGCAGGAACACCTCGGTCAACCCGGTGGCCGGCCTTGCCGTGTACGTCAGGGTGAAGGCCCTCGTGGCGGTGTCGAAGCGCATCGCCACCGGCGTACCGGCGACAGCACGTGCGAAGGGCCGTACAAGCAGATCGGCCTTGGCCTGCTTGACGGTGCGCAGGTCCCGGTCGTCGGTGAACAGCCCCTGCCCGCCGGAGCCCTGGGACTCCGTGGTCGGGTCGGCCCACTCCTTGTAGTGCCAGTACTGCCAGCCGACCAGGTGGGCGTCGGCTGCGGCCGTGATGCGGGCGACGTCGGGCAGGTCGTCGGAGGCGCCGTACTCGGTCAGCAGCGAGGCGTAGCGCCCGGCGGTGAAGGTCTCTGCGTTGCGGAAGACCAACTCCCCTTGCGGGCCGCAGTCAGCACCGGCCTTGCCGCCGCTGGAGTGCGTCAGACCGGCGCTGGTGCAGTACTGGTGCCACGAGAGCCCGAGCTGCGGGTCCTTCGCGCCCAGGTTGGTCTGCGCGCCGTCGTTGAAGAGCACGTTCGGCTCGAGCCAGACGATGCGGCGCTTGTCGACGGTACGGATTGCCGCGATCGCCTTGTCGTACACCGGTTGCAGCGACTGGGTGTCGAACACAGGGCAGCCCACCGGGTTGGCGCAGGAGGCGAGGGCCGAGCCCGGCCACGGCTCGTTCAGCAGGTCGTAGCCGAGCACGTACGAGGTGTCGGCGAAGCGGGCTGCGACCGCTCGCCAGGCCTGCGCGTAGAGGTCGGTGAGACCCTCCACGTTGGCATAGAAGTTGTCGAAGGCTCGCGTCGTGGCCGGCAGGAAGTAGTTGCCCGGAAAGCCGGCGTTGACCGGCATCGGCAGGCCGTCGTCATGGACCGCCCACGCCGGGAAGCCCTCGCCACTGAACCGCTCGTTGTACAGGTCCTGGTGGAAGTCCAGCAGCACCCAGATGTGCCTTGCAGCAAGGAGATCCACCACCTTCGCGGTGGCGTCGAGGTAGCTGCGCGAGACCTTGCCGCGCTGCGGCATCACGCCGGCGAAGAGCACCCCGAGGCGGACCGTGTTGAAGCCCTGTGCGGCGATCCAGTCGGCGTCCTTGGCCGTGAAGCCGGCCGCAGTTGCCGGCGCAACGTAGGGCGCGCGCTTCCAGACCGCGTTGACTCCGTGCAGCAGCACCACCCGGCCCTGCGCATCCACCAGGGAGCTGCCGACCCGGTGCAGGACGACCGGCCCGGCGGCAGCCCGGGAGGACGGCGCGGCGAGGGCGGCGAGGAGCAGCAGCAGGGCGAGGAGACGGCGCATACCTCAGGGGTTCGACGTCGACAACGGAAACCCTCTTGACCCAAGAATTCAACAGGCGTAGAACTCAACACATGAAGAATTCCGTCGAGGTCGCCGGCCTCACCGTTCGGCGGGGCGGCACGACCGTCCTGCACCAGCTCGACTTCACCCTCAGGCCGGGCGAGATCACCGGGCTGCTCGGCCCCAGCGGGTGCGGCAAGACCACCCTGATGCGAGCCCTGGTCGGCGTGCAGCGCGGCGTCGTCGGCACCGTCCGGGTGCTCGGCCTGCCCGCCGGCAACGCCGAGCTGAGACGTCGGGTGGGCTACGTGGCGCAGGCGCCAGCGGTGTACACCGACCTGTCTGTCGCGGAGAACCTGCGGTACTTCGCGGCCGTGCTGGGATCCGAGCGCGTCGACGAGGTGCTGGGGCAGGTCGCGTTGACCGATCGCCGCGACCAGCTCGTGCAGACGCTGTCGGGCGGGCAGCGCGCCCGCGTCTCCCTCGCCACCGCCTTGCTCACCACCCCCGAGCTGCTGGTTCTCGACGAGCCGACCGTCGGCTTGGACCCGGTGCTGCGACGTGACCTGTGGGGGCTGTTCCACAGACTCGCCGACGAGGGCGCCACCCTCCTGGTGAGCAGCCACGTGATGGACGAGGCCTCCCGGTGCGACCGGCTGCTCCTGATGCGCGAAGGTCGCTTCGTCGCCGACGCCTCCCCCACGGAGCTGCTGATCCAGACCGGTGCACCCGATGTCGAAGGCGCCTTCCTCGCCCTGGCTGAGGCGTCCGCGTGAGCGCCCGCGTAACCCTGGCCACCGCCCGCCGGGTGCTGACCCAGCTCCGCCGCGACCACCGCACAATGGCCCTGCTGCTGGGCGTCCCGGTCGTGCTGCTGACGCTGCTGCGCTACGTGTACGACGACAAGCCCGTGGTGTTCGACCACGTCGGTGGCCCGGTGCTCGCGCTGTTCCCCTTCACCACGATGTTCCTGGTGACGACGGTCGCGATGCTCCGCGAGCGCACCTCCGGGACGCTGGAGCGGCTGCTCACCACCCCGCTGGGCAAGGGCGACCTGCTGTTCGGTTACGCCCTGGCGTTCGGCGCCCTCGCAGTCGTACAGACCACGTTGGCGTCCGCGGTGGCGCTGGGCCTGCTGGGCCTGGACCTCGCAGCCGCGCCCGCACTGGTCGTCGTGCTCGCGGTGCTGGATGCCCTGCTCGGGATGGCTTTGGGGCTCTTCCTGAGCGCCTTCGCACGGTCGGAGTTCCAGGCCGTCCAGTTCCTGCCGGCGTTCGTCCTCCCGCAGCTGCTGCTGTGCGGGCTGTTCGCCCCGCGCAACAGCATGGCGGCGGTGCTGCGCTGGCTGTCGGACGTCTTCCCGCTCACGTATGCGGTTGACGGGATGCAGCGGCTCGCCGTCTCGGGCGACGTCACCGGCGGGCTGGTCACAGACCTGGCCGTCGTCGCAGGTGCCTCGCTGCTCGCCCTCGGGCTCGGGGCCGTGACCCTGCAGCGCCAGAGCGCGTGACCGGCCGCCGAGCCGGCACCAGCGGCACGCGCGAAGCGATCCTGGCTGCGGCCCGTACCGGCTTCAACGCCCGTGGCTTCGATGCCACGTCGCTGCGGTCGATCGCCCGTACCGCCGGCGTCGACCCTGCCCTGGTCACGCACTTCTTCGGCAGCAAGGACGGCTTGTTCGAAGCGGCGCTCGCCCTGCCCGTCGACCCCGGCACCCTCGTCCCGATGCTGCTCGCCGGTGGCGTCGACGGACTTGGGGAGCGCATCGTGCGGACCTTCCTCGGCGTGTGGGACGGCACTCCCGGACAGGGTCCGATGCTCGCGATGCTCCGGTCCGCGGTGTCGCACGAGGACTCCGCAGAACGGCTGCGCGGTCTGCTGACCCGCGTGCTGCTGCATCCCCTTGCGCACGGCGCCGGCGCAGGTGACCCCGAGCTGCGCGCCGGCCTCCTTGCCTCCCAGGTCGTCGGGCTCGCGGTGACGCGCTATGTGCTCAAGCTCGAACCCCTTGCGTCGATGACGGCCGATGAGCTCGCACCGGTTCTGGGCCCGACACTCCAGCGCTATCTCACCGGAACGCTGGCCTGAGACGTACCGTTATGGGGTGCGGCGCAACCTCTGCGTCCCGACGGGCGTCCTACGTAGGAGTGCCCGCCACGCAAGGAGAGACCGTTGTCGCGCCTGACCCTCACCGCCACCCTCGCCGCGCTGTGCGTGCTGTCCGCCGGCTGCAACCAGGGCAGCACGCCGCTGGCCGACGCGCCCACCGTCGCGCCGACGACCCCGGCAGCTGCCACCGTCCCGCCGCGCACGCCCTCGGCGGCACCTCCGACCTCGGCGGCTCCGAGCCCGACAGCGAGCCCCCAGCCCAAACCACCGACGTACGACGTCAAGGCGGTCCAGACGAAGCTGACCGCCCTCGGCTACTACATCGGTGCGGTCGACGCAGAGCGCCGCGCTTCGTTCCGCAGCGCCGTGATGGCCTTCCAGAAGGTCAATGGGCTCAGCGCTGATGGGGTGGTCGGACCGAAGACCCTGGCCGCGCTCAAGACGCCCAGGAAGCCCACCCTGCGCGGCAGCGGCGGCGGCACCCGCGTCGAGGTCGACCTCACCAAGCAGGTCCTGTACGTCGTGAAGGACGGCGTGATCGTGCGCATCCTCCCGGTCAGCTCCGGCAGCGGGAAGCACTACCTCACCAAGAGCGGTCACCAGGCGACCGCGCTGTCACCGGTGGGCTACTACACGATCCAGCGCCGGATCATCGGCGAGCGCAAGGCCGACCTCGGCACCCTGTACGACCCGCAGTACTTCTACAAGGGCTGGGCCATCCATGGCTCCAACAGCGTGCCCGCCTACCCGGCGTCGCACGGCTGCGTCCGCGTCACCCGCACCGACGCGAAGTACCTGCTGAAGGCCATCAGCGTCGGGACCAGGGTCTACGTCTACGGCGGTACGCACGTGTTCACCGCAGGCAGCAGCGCCCCCGGCACGGACGACCCGGGCGGGGACACCGCGGACCCGCAGCCGACGCCCTCGGCCACACCGAAGGCCTCGCCCACCGCGTCGCCGACCACGTCCCCGACCACGTCCCCCTCGCCGAAGCCGACCTCGCTGCTGCCGACCCCGTAGGTGGCCGTCGTCCTGGTTCCCCTGCCTCACAGGGACTTGACGTCACCGAGGTCGCTGTCAGGCGCGACTGCTGGCGATGGTGTGTCCACACGTCCACGGTCCTGAAGGCTTAGAGCGCCACCGGCGTCTCGAAGGTCGCCTGCATCCGACCCGTCCAGGTCGACAGCACCGGCGTCGCCGGCAGGCCGAGCGAGGCGAGCTCCTTGGACACCGGGTGCGACCCGAGCTCAAGGGTGACACCGTCGCCGAAGGCCATCGACGTCTCCGTACCGCCCTGGGTGAAGGCGGTGGAGTGCGGGACGCCGTCGATCAACGTGTAGGAGACCATCACCATCGGGTCCATCACGTCACTGCCGGTCGCGGGCACGGTCACGCGCAGGACCAGCTCGCCATCCATCGTGAGCGTCCAGGTCTGGGACCCGTCCACGGTCGTGACGTCGATCTGCTCGACGGACTTCGGGAAGCCCCAGATCAGGTTGCCCGCTTCGCACGTGAAGGCCTCGCTGACGGGCAGCCGGGTGATGAAGTTGCCGTCCGGACCGCCACCGGCCGGCCGCACGAACAAGATGATGCCGACCTCGAAGTAGGAGCCCAGGTCGTTGTCGCGGTAGTCGATCAGCGCCAACGCGACCTGTGCCCTTCCCTCCACCGAGATCACCTCGAAGGCAGCCGGGCAAAGCGCAGCAGCAGCAGTCACCGGCACGTCGTAGATGACGGTCGCCGCGGTGGCGTCCCGAACCTGTACGGGCATCGTGACGGTCTGGCCGGCGATCTCGTAGGTGGTCACAGCTCTCCAGGGGTCGAGGCAACGGACAGGAACACGTTCTACTACAGCTCCCACCGCACGGGCCAGTCATCCGGCCGGAACAGGGCCTCCGTGCCGCCGTCGCAGAGCAGCACCGAGCCGCAGAAGAAGCGCCCCGCCGGACTCAGCAGCAGTGCCACGAGGGCCGCCAGCTCCTCAGCCGTCCCGCCCCGTCCCAGCGGCAGGGGCAGCGCCTTCATGTGCTCGGCCATCACCGGGTCGGCACGGGTCTCGGCCACCATCGCCGTCTCGACCAAGCCCGGCGCGATCGCGTTCAACCGGATGCCGGCTCCGGCCCACTCCACGCGCGGTGCCTGCCGCCGGACGAACCGGGCGATCGCCGCCTTCGTGGCCGGGTAGGCCAGCATGGAGTCCCCCAGGTCTGCCAGCTCGCACGCCGCGGCCTCCTGCTCCGCCAGGCACGCGTCCACGACCGCCTGGTCCCAGCCGGGCATGATCGTCACCGAGTTGGAGCTGATCAGCACCGCCGCCGACTCCCCCGCTGCGGCCAGCGCCGGCCGCAGCCCCTCGAGCACCACGACGCTGCCGAAGTAGTTGATCGACACCAGCGCGCTGCCGGCCCGACCGGTGCCCCCGACCACACCCGCGAACAACGCGACCCCGTCGAGAACCCCACCGCACAGCTCGAGCACCTGCTCCACGGCCGCCGCCCGTCCGTCAGGCACCGAGAGGTCAACCAGCACCTCAGCGTCGGCGCGGTCGATCCCGATGACCCGATGACCTTCCGACTCCAGCAGGGCCTTGGTGGCACGACCCATCCCTGAGGCGGTACCCGAAAGCGCATAGGTGGACATCGCGCGAGCATGCCATGCGGCTTACGCTGCGGGCATGGAGCGCCAGGACCTCACCTTCCCCTCGCACGGCATCCCGATCGCGGCTTACCTGTACCGGCCTGACGGCGCCGGCCAGGTCCCGTGCGTCGTGATGGCTCACGGCTTCACCGCCACCCGCGACCAGGCACTGCCGGCCTACGCCGAGCGGTTCGTCGCGGAGGGGTACGCCGTGCTGCTGTTCGACTACCGGCACTTCGGGGCCAGCGGCGGCGAGCCTCGGCAGCTGCTCGACATCCGCAAGCAGCACCAGGACTGGAGGACCGCGATCGCGTATGCCCGCGGCCTGGACTTCGTGGACCCGGAGCGCATCGTGCTGTGGGGCTCGTCGTTCAGCGGTGGCCACGTGGTGGCCATCGGCACGAAGGACTCGCGGGTCGCCGCCGTGCTCGCACAGGTGCCCTTCGGGGACGGCCTCGCAACGCTGCTGAGCTTCCCGCTGAAGCCGACCCTGCAGATCGCCGGGCTCGCGATCCTCGACCAGCTCGGCGCCCTGCTGGGCCGCAAGCCGGTGATGGTCACCACCGCCGCCAAGAAGGGCGAGCTGGCGATCCTCACGGCCGACGAGGCACTACCCGGGTTCTTGAGCATCAACCCGCCGAACAGCCTCTGGCGTAACGAGTTCGGGGCCCGGCTGCTCCTGCGGATCCCCTTCTACCGGCCGGTCACGATGGCCCGGAAGCTGCAGGCTCCGCTCCTGGTCAGCGTCGCCGACAAGGACGAGACCGTCCCCGGCGGCCCAGCCCTGAAGATGGGAGAGGCGGCCCCACGAGGGGAGATCGTGCGCTACCCGATCGGCCACTTCGAGGTCTACACGGGCGCCCCCTTCGAGATCGCGATCGCCGACCAGATCCACTTCCTCAAGGAGCACGTACCGCTGTGAAGGCCGTTGAGGTCCGGGGGCTGCGCAAGTCCTACGGTGAGATCGAAGCCGTGAAGGGCGTCGACTTCGACGTCGCGGTCGGCGAGACCTTCGGGTTCCTCGGACCGAACGGGGCAGGCAAGTCCACGACCATCAAGATCCTGTGCACGTTGGCCAAGGCCACCGGCGGCTCGGCAAGCGTGGCCGGGTTCGACGTGACCAAGGAGCGCGACCAGGTCCGCCGCAACATCGGCCTGGTCTTCCAGGACACCACCCTCGACAGCTATCTGTCCGCCGAGCAGAACCTGCGCTTCCATGCCGAGCTGTACGGCATGCCGCGCGAGTCCGTGCAGCCGCGGCTGCAGCAGGTGATGGAGATGGTCGGTCTGTGGGAGCGGCGAGCCTCCAAGGTCCTCACCTTCTCCGGCGGCATGAAGCGCCGGCTCGAGATCGCCCGGGGCCTGATGCACTCCCCACGTGTGCTGTTCCTCGACGAGCCGACTGTTGGACTCGACCCGCAGACCAGAGCCTCGATCTGGGAGTACATCGAGCTGCTCAAGCAGCAGGAGGACATCACCATCTTCCTCACCACCCACTACATGGACGAGGCCGAGCACTGCGACCGGATCGCCATCATGGACGCCGGGCAGCTCGTCGCGCTGGACACCCCCGCTGCGTTGAAGGCGAGCGTCGGCACGGACCGCGTCACCATCCGGACTGCTGACGATGGGGTCGCGCTCGAGCTGCTCCCCGGCGCGGTGCAGACCTCCGACGGCATCGTCATCAGCGTGGAGGACGGCGAGTCCTACGTGCCCCAGCTGTTCGGCTCCCTGGGCGTGCCGATCACCAACGTCAGCATCAGGAAGCCCTCGCTCGATGACGTGTTCCTGTCCTACACCGGCCGCACCATCCGCGACGCCGACGTGACCCCAGGCGTGCCGGCGATGTTCGCCGCGATGGGGCGCCGATGACCACCGTCGCCCCGGTAGCGGTGTCGCAGCGCGGGGTCGCGCTCGACCTGAGGGCCATCAAGATCGTCGTCCAGCGCGACCTGATCCGGACCCTGCAGGACCGCACCCGGTTCGTCTCGGCGCTGGTGCAGCCGCTGCTGTTCCTGTTCGTGCTGGGCGCCGGGCTCGGCTCCCTGACCAAGGGCTCCACCGGGTCGCTCGACCTCAAGACCTTCATGTTCCCAGGCATTCTCGCGACCTCCACGCTCTTCACGGCCATGTTCTCGGCGATCTCGATCGTCTGGGACCGTGAGTTCGGCTTCCTGCGCGAGATGCTCGTCGCCCCCGTACGGCGCAGCAGCATCATCTTCGGCAAAGCCCTCGGTGGCGCGACGGTGGCCACCGTCCAGGGCGTGCTCGTCCTCGCCCTCGCACCCTTCGTGAACGTGCCGCTGTCGCCGGGGCTGGTTGCCACCCTCATCGCCGAGGTGTTCCTGCTGTCGTTCACCCTGACTGCGCTGGGCCTGGCGATCGTTGCCCGCATCACGCAGGTGCAGACCGTCATGGGCCTGATGCAGGTGCTGCTGCTGCCGCTGTCGTTCCTGTCCGGAGCGCTGTATCCACTCTCGAATCTGCCCACCTGGCTGGGGATCGTGGTGCGGCTCAACCCCCTGACCTACGCGGTGCACCCGATCCGGCAGGCGGTGTTCAACCACCTGGACGTCACCCCGGAGGTCCGGGCTCGACTGAACCCACCTCTCACCTGGGACGGCTGGATCGTCCCCAACTGGCTGCAGCTCGTGCTGGTAGCCGCGATCGGCTCCGGCCTGATGGCGCTGGCCATCCGGCAGTTCCAGAAGGTGGAGTAGCTCAGCTCAGGCTGCTCATCACGTGCTTGACCCGGGTGTAGTCCTCGAAGCCGTACACCGACAGATCCTTGCCGTAGCCGGACTGGCCGAAACCGCCATGGGGCATCTCGGCCACCAGCGGGATGTGCGTGTTGATCCAGACGCAGCCGAAGTCGAGGCGCTTGGCCATCCGCATCGCACGCCCGTGGTCCCTGGTCCAGACGCTGCTGGCGAGGCCGTAGTCACTGTCGTTCGCCCAGCGCAGTGCCTGCGCTTCGTCGGTGAAGCGCTGCACGGTGATGACGGGCCCGAACACCTCGGTCTGGATGATCTCGTCGTCCTGGTGCAGGCCGCTGACCACAGTCGGCTCGAAGAAGTAGCCCTTGCTGCCGACCCGGCCGCCGCCGGCGCCGACCACGGCGTGCGAGGGGAGCCGCTCCAGGAACCCGCTGACCCGGGCGAGCTGGTTCGCGTTGTTCAGTGGTCCGTAGAGCACGTCCTCGTCATCGGGCATCCCCGTCTTGGTCCCGCGGGCAGCCTCGATCAGGGCCGCGAGGAAGTCGTCGTGCACGCCCGGACCCGTCAGCACTCGGGTCGCTGCGGTGCAGTCCTGACCGGCGTTGAAGTACCCCGCCTCCGCGATCGCCGCCGCAGCCGCCTCGACGTCGGCGTCGTCGAACACGATGACCGGCGCCTTGCCGCCCAGCTCCAGGTGCACCCGCTTCAACGACCGCGACGCCGACTCCGCGACAGCCTTGCCGGCCCCGACGGACCCGGTGATCGAGACCATGGCCGGCACGTCGTCGTCGATGAGCAGCGCACCGGTCGAGCGATCACCGCAGACCACGTTGAGCACCCCCGGCGGGAGGAACTCCGCCGCGATCTCGGCGAGCATCGCGGTCGTCACCGGCGTGGTGTCCGAAGGCTTCAGCACGACGGTGTTGCCAGCCGCAATCGCCGGCGCCAGCTTCCAGATCGCCATCATCATGGGGTAGTTCCACGGTGTCACCTGCGCGCAGACCCCGATGGGCTCGCGGCGGACGTACGACGTGTGGTCGGCCAGGTACTCGCCGGCGGCGCGGCCCTCAAGAAGCCTTGCGGCGCCGGCGAAGAAGCGGATCTGGTCCACCATCGGCGGCACCTCCTCGCTGCGGGTCAGGCCGAGCGGCTTGCCGGTGTTCTTGCTCTCCGCGGCTACCAGCTCCTCACCCTTGTCCTCGACCGCGTCGGCGAACCGGATCAGCGCGAGCTGCCGCTCCGAGGGCGTGGAGTCGCGCCAGCTCTCGAACGCGACGCGAGCGGCTCGCGTAGCCGCCGCGACGTCCTCCTTGCCCGACAGCGGCGCCGTCCCGTAGACCTCCCCGGTGGTCGGGTCAACGAGGTCCGTGGTCTGACCGTCCGCCGCGGGCTGCGCCACCCCGTTGATAAAGTTGTTCACAGTTGCCCCCATGCCCGGCTGAGAACGTCGCGCAAGATCTCTTCGATCTGATCGAAGTGGGACTGGTCGCAGACCAGCGGCGGGGCCAGCTGGATCACCGGATCCCCACGGTCGTCCGCTCGGCAGTAGAGCCCGGCCTCGAACAGGGCCTTGGACAAGAAGCCGCGCAGCAGCCGCTCGGACTCCTCGTTGTCGAAGGTCTCCTTGGTCGCCTTGTCCTTGACCAGCTCGATCCCGTAGAAGTAGCCGTCCCCCCGGACGTCACCGACGATCGGCAGGTCGTACAGCCTCTCGAGGGTGGTGCGGAAGCCCTTCTCGTTGTCGAGCACGTTCTGCAGCAGTCCTTCCCGCTCGAAGATGTCGAGGTTCTCCATCGCCACAGCGGCCGACACCGGGTGACCGCCGAACGTGTAGCCGTGGGCGAAGTAGCTGTCGCCGGTGAGGAACGGGGCCATCAAGCGGTCGGAGGCGATCATGGCGCCGATCGGGCTGTAGGCGGAGCTCATCCCCTTGGCGCAGGTGATGATGTCCGGGACGTAGCCGAACTTGTCGCACGCGAACATCGTCCCGAGCCGCCCGAATGCGCAGATGGTCTCGTCCGAGACCAGCAGCACGTCGTGCCGGTCGCAGATCTGGCGGAGCCTGGCGAAGTACCCAGGCGGCGGTGGGAAGCACCCTCCCGAGTTCTGCACCGGCTCGACGAACACGGCGGCCACGGTGTCGGGGCCCTCCATCTCGATGGCGATCTCGATCTGGTCCGCAGCCCACCGACCGAACGCCTCGAGGTCGTCACCGTGCTCGGGCGCTCGGTAGAAGTTGGTGTTCGCGGCCTTGTGCGCCCCCGGTACGAGCGGCTCGAAGAACATCTTGGCCTCGGGGATGCCGGTGATGCTCAGGGCTCCCTGAGGTGTGCCGTGGTAGGCGATCGCGCGGCTGATGACCTTGTGCTTCATGGGCTTGCCGGTGAGCTTGAAGTACTGCTTCGCGAGCTTCCAGGCGCTCTCGACGGCCTCGCCGCCACCGGTCGTGAAGAAGACCCGGTTGAGGTCGCCGGGGGCGAGGGTGGCGAGCCGCTCCGCGAGCTGGATCGCTTCGGGGTGGGCGTAGGACCAGAGCGGGAAGAACGCCAGCTCGGAGGCCTGCTGGGCGGCGGCGGCGGCCAGCTCGCGACGACCGTGGCCTACCTGGACGGTGAACAGCCCGGACAGGCCGTCGAGGTACTGCTTGCCGTTGCTGTCCCAGATGTGCACGCCCTCGCCGCGGGCGATGATCGGGACTGCGCCCCCGGCTTCGAACGTCGAGTGCCGGGTGAAGTGCATCCACAGGTGGTCGCGAGCCGACGCCGACAGCTGGTCGGCGGTGAGGCGCTGGTAGGTCATCAGTGCTCCTGAAGCTTCTTCGGCTCGGACGCGGTGAGGTCGATGGACACCGGCGGGAGCGGTTCGGGAACGGCAAGGGCCGGCCGGCCGCCTCGGAAGTACTCCGGAGCAACCACCTCGTACGCGACCATCACCAGGAGGCCCAGCACCAGCGAGCCGATCCCGAGGAGGAACACGCCCCCGACGCCCTGGAACGAGGTGTCGCCGTAGTCGCTGGAGTACATGTCGTGCGCGCTCTTGAAGAAGGCGGCGGTGAGGATGAGGCCGCCGACGCCGGGAAGGACTCCCTTCACCCAGGCGTCCTTCAGGCTGTGGCCGAGGTCCCGCCGGAAGTGCCAGACGCACGCGAAGCCCGTGAGCGCGTAGTAGAACGCGATGAGCAGCCCGAGCGAGGCGATCGAGTCGGCGAGCACGTTGCCGCTGGTGACGACCAGCCCGACGTAGAAGGCGATGGACGCCACGCCCATCGCGATCGTGGAGGTGGTGGGCGTCTGGAAGGTGGGGTGCATCCTGGCGAACGAGTTCGGGATCGCCTTGTGCGCGGCCATCGACAGGGTCGTGCGGGCCGTCGGGAGGATGGTGGTCTGCGTCGAGGCGGCGGCGGAGGTGAGAACCGAGATGATCACGAGCTTTCCCAGCGTCGTCCCGAGCACCTCGTTGCCGATCACCGCGAGCACGTCGTCCTGGTCCGCGAGGGCATCGACACCGCCGTACGCCAGGCAGGCCACCGAGACCAGCAGGTAGATGCCGAGCAGGCAGAGCGTGGCGATCACCGCAGCCCGGCCCGGCGTCGTCTTCGGGTCGGTCGTCTCCTCGTTGCAGGCGACGGCGGTGTCCCAGCCCCAGTAGATGAACACCGCGAGCAGGGTGCCTGCCGAAAGCGCCGAGAAGGAGTGGATCTCGAAGGGGTTCAGCCAGCTCAGGGACGGGTGGACGGCACCCTTGCCGGCCTGGCCGGAGTAGACCTTCACCAGGGCGACGACCGCGAACATCGCCAGTGTCACGACCTCCACGGAAAGCATCACGAACTGGAACTTCGCCGAGATCTCGATCCCGCGGTAGCAGACATAGGTCAGGGCGGCGATCCACAGACATCCGACGAAGGTCGTCCAGAAGGTGCTCGACGCCGCCGAGTCCGCCCCGAACAGCAAGAAGCCGTACTGGCCGGCGATCTGGGCCAGGTTCGCCATGACGACGATGTCGGCGACGATGATCCCCCAGCCCCCCATCCAACCGGTCCGGGGACCGAACGCCCGCGCCGCCCAGCTGAAGGTCGTCCCGCAGTCCGGGTCCATGGAGTTCAGCTCGCGGTAGGCGTAGGCGATGCAGAACATCGGGACGAACGCCAGCAGCATAACCGCCGGCGACTGGAGCCCGACCGCGGTCGCGACGAAGCCCAGGGTCGCCGCGAGGCTGTAGCCCGGGGCCGTCGAGGACACCCCGATCACGACACTGGACAACAACCCGATGGCGCCCGACTTGAGGCCCTTGTCGAGCTCCGGAACCTGGTCAACGGCCATCTGCGCCCCTCGAGCATCGCTGCGTGTGTGCCACGGTTGTCGCAGATATTTGGTGGCATGACAAGTGTTTCCCTTGTCGAAACAGGCGCTCAACACTTGATCCGTGCCCCTGGAGGGCCCACGATGGCGCCATGGCCCGAACTCTTGCCCTCGCCGCGCCACCGCTGCTCGACGACCTCGGGAAGGCGATCCTGCGCCAGCTCCAGGAAGACGGCCGGCGCTCCTACACGGCCATCGCCGCCGCCGTCGGGCTGTCGGAGGCCGCCGTGCGGCAGCGGGTCAAGGCCCTGGTCGACAGCGAGGTGGTGCAGATCGTCGCCGTCATCGACCCGCTGACCCTCGGGTTCGGGGTGATGGCGAACGTCGGCGTCACCTGCACCGGCGACGCGAGGGAGGTCGCCGACGCGCTGTCCGCGATCCAGGAGGTCGACTACTGCGTGCTCACCACCGGCCGGTACGACCTGCAGCTGGAGCTGGTGTGCCGCGACAACGAGCACCTGCTGTCGGTCATCAACGACCAGATCCGGAGCGTCCCGGGGGTCCGTGAGACCGAGACCTCGATGTACCTGCGCGTGCACAAGCAGACCTACACCTACGGCGCCGGATGATGCTGCACCCGTTCGCCAGGCCCGCGGCGACCGACTTCCTGACCCTGGTGCGGGGCGAGGGGGCGATCGTGTGGGATGCCGCCGGGAAGCGGTATGTCGATGGCCTGGCGTCGCTCTGGTACTGCAACGTCGGCCACGGCCGGGGCGAGATCGCCGACGCGGTCGCCGCGCAGATGCGACAGCTCGAGACCTACCACTGCTTCGAGCGGTTCACGAACGCCCCGGCAGAGGAGCTTGCGGACCGGCTGGCAGCGCTGCAGCCCGGCAGCCGGGTGTTCTTCACCAGCGGCGGCTCCGAGGCCGTGGACACGGCGATCAAGCTGTCCCGGATCGCGCACGCCCAAGCGGGCCACCCGGAGCGGACGATCATCATCAGCCGGGTCCCGAGCTATCACGGGGTGACCTATGGCGCGATGACCCTGACGGGCCTTCCCCTGAACCGCAAGGACTTCGGCCCCGGTATCGGTGACGTCGTGCAGGTCGACAAGGACGACCTGGGCGCCGTCGCCCGGGTCTTCGCCGACCACCCGGGGCGGGTCGCTGCGGTCTTCGCCGAGCCGGTCATCGGCGCAGGAGGGGTGTGGCCGCCGGCTCCCGGCTACCTGGCCGGGCTGCGCGACCTGTGTGACGCGCACGGCGCGCATCTCGTGCTGGATGAGGTCATCTGCGGCTTCGGACGCCTGGGCACGCTGCTCGCGGGGACCCACTTCGATGTCGCCGCGGACCTCACCACGTTCGCGAAGGGGGTCACCAGTGGGTACGTGCCGCTGGGGGGTGTGCTCGTCGCGCCGAGCGTCCACCAGGCCCTGTCGGTCGATCCCTCTTTCGTGCTCCGGCACGGCTACACCTACTCCGGCCACGCCTCCGCGGCCGTCGCTGCCCTGACCTGCCTCGACCTCACAGAGCGAGAAGGCCTGCTGGGAAGAGCCCGGGCGATCGGCGAGCGCCTGGAGCCGCAGCTCCGGGCCCTCGGGGACCAGGTCACCGACGTGCGAGGCGTCGGCGCGCTGTGGGCGGTCAGCATCGACGGCGACCCGGTCGCTGTGCGAGATGCGATGCTCGACCTCGGCGTCATCGTCCGACCGATCGCCCCGGCCCACCTGGCGATCTGCCCGCCGCTCGTGATCACCGACGACGACCTGGATGCCATCCCCGCTGCGCTGCAGGCCGCCCTCGCGTGACCTCGGTCTGGCAGGACGCAGGCTGGATCCCGCGGCCTGCGCTGACCGGCGACCTCAACGTCGACGTCGCGATCGTCGGCGCCGGCTACACCGGCCTCTGGACCGCGCACTACCTCGCGCGGCACGACCCGACGCTCCGGATCGCTGTCCTGGAAAGGGACGTGGCCGGTTTCGGGGCCTCCGGTCGCAACGGCGGCTGGTGCTCCGCGCTCTTCCCGACCTCGTGGCACCGGATGGCCAAGGACAGCCCCCGTCAGGATGTCATCGCCATGCAGCGAGCCCTCGAGGACTCCGTTGACGAGGTCGGCAAAGCGGGGATCGCGTGTGACTTCACCAAGGGCGGGATGGTCGCGCTGGCCAGGAATCGCGCCCAGCTCGCCAGGGCCACCGCAGATGTCGACGAGGCCCGCTGCTGGGGGTTCGGGGAGGACACCCTGCGGCTGCTGTCGGCGGACGAGGCTCAGGACCGCGTCAGGGCGACCCGGGTGCTGGGCGCCGTCACCACCGACCACTGCGCCGCCCTGCACCCCGCCAAGCTCGTACGAGGCCTTGCTGAGGCTGTCGAGGCCCAGGGGGTGCGCCTGTACGAGCAGACCGCGGCCCTCGACGTGCAACCGGGGAGGGCGGTCACCGCGCACGGCACCGTCACGGCGGAGGTGGTGCTGCCGGCCACCGAGGGCTACACCGCCCAGCTGCCAGGACGACGACGGGAGCTCGCGCCGGTGTACTCCCTGATGCTGGCGACCGAGCCGCTGCCCGAGGAGGTCTGGGAGCAGATCGGGCTGGCTGACCGGGCCACGTTCAGCGACGAGCGGCACCTGACCATCTACGGCCAGCGCACCTCTGACGGCCGGATCGCCTTCGGGGGCAGGGGTGCGCCCTACCACTTCGGGTCCCGCGTCGACCCGGGCTTCGACCTGGTCGACAAGGTCCACAACGCGCTGCAGGCAATCCTCCTCGACCTCTTCCCGGCGCTGGCGGGCAGCGCCATCACGCACCGCTGGGGCGGCAACCTCGGCCTCCCTCGCGACTGGTACCCCAGCGTCGGGTTCGACCGCGCTACCGGGATGGCCTGGGCGGGCGGCTACGTCGGGGACGGCGTGGCCACCTCCAACCTGGCAGGCCGCACGGTGGCTGACCTGGTGCTGGGGCGCGACACCGAGCTCACGCACCTGCCGTGGGTCCGTCGTCGCCGGAAGAAGTGGGAGCCCGAGCCGCTGCGCTGGGTCGGCGTCAACGCCGTCACCCAGCTGATGGCCCGGGCGGACCGGACCGAGGCGGCTTCGGGGCGGCCTTCGCGATCGGCCGCTGCCTTCTGGCGCGCACTCGGTCAGTGAAGGACAGCGCCCGCACGTCCTGGATGGTGACCACGTCGCTAGTGTTCCGCAGGTGGCCATCCCGAAGCTCTACACCGCCCTGGCTGTCACTGACGCCGTGCTCGCCGCGACCGGTCGGGAGCGCGAACGGCGGCTGACGAAGCCACTGCTGATGCCGACGCTGATGATGGGCAAGGACCGTCCCACCCAGCGAGCGCTGGCCCTCGGCGGGCTCGGGGACATCGCCCTGCTCGGCAGCAGCGACCTCGCCTTCACCGCAGGCCTGGGCAGCTTCCTGCTCAGCCACGGCGCCTGGATCGCCGCCCTGCGCGGGCGCGGGGGCAGCGGAGTGCTGCGGCGCAAGCCCGTGCTGGCCGTGCCCTACGTGGCCGCGTTCGCCGGCCTGAACGGCTACCTGTGGAACCGCACCGGCAAGGACCGGGTGCCGGTCCTGGTCTACAGCAGCGCGTTGCTGGCGATGTCCCTGACGGCACTGGACACCGGCCGGTGGAAGACCGCCCTGGGTGGCGTGCTGTTCCTGACCAGCGACAGCTTGCTGTCGCTGGAGAAGTTCGGCGGCGTCGAGCTGCCCGGCCACGAGGGCCTGGTCATGCTGACCTACACCAACGCGCAGGCTCTGTTGGCTAACTGAGCAGGAACCGCTCGACGTCGCTGGCCTGAGCCTTCAGGGCCTTCTCGACCACCGGGGGCAACGGCGCGAAGGGCGGCCAGCACGAAGTCCCTTGATTCCCAGCCCATCAGGATCTCGTCGAAACCTCCCAGCAGCGTCGGAGCGGGCAGCGGAGCGGGCTCGGCAACGGGGACCTTCACACCGGCGAGCCCTTGTCGGGACGCACCCAGGGAGAGGCCGGCCCACTTCGCCAGGTCCCGGTCCGTCGCCCCTGCGTGCGCTGCGCGGTAGCGACGCGCGAGCTCGGTCAACGCGATGTCGAGGTCGACCTTCGGCGGCCGAGGCAGCCAGTCCCGCACCAGCACGAAGGCCTGCTCCTTGCCCACCACCGGACCGCGCACGCACACCCCACGCAGGGTCGCAGCGAACAGCACGTGAACCAGCGCCTGACCGGCCACCGGCACCTCCGCCGACTGCAGCACCTCGCGCAGCTGCGAGCGGAGCTGAGGCCCGTCCGCGAGCGCCTTCTCGACAGCGACGATCCCGGTCTCCGCCTGCGACGAAGAGACCCCCTCCTGCCGCAACCGGGTCCGGTTGCCCGCGGCCAGCTGCGGAGTCGTGAGCGCGTGCAGCCACGGGTAGTCCTCGGCCCGGACCAGGTGCAGTGTCCCGCGGTTCACCCAGGTGGTGACCACCTCCCCCGAGGCCAGCGCCGCGTCGACGTCGGAGGAGGCCAGCCCGGTCGAGCGCGCCCGGATCGCCAGCCGCGCCGCCCGCAGGTCCTGCGCCTGTACGGCCAGCAGCCGCGCCACGACCTCCCCGACGGTACGGGCGCGCTCCCCCGCCAGCAGCTGGGCGGTCAGGCGGGCGGCGAGCACCGGACCACTCTCGCAAACCCCTGGACGCGAGCCGAGCGCTGTGGGACGGTTTCGCCTCCCGTACCACCGAGGAGATCTCCGCATGTCCGCATCACGACGCCAGCAGCTATGGATGCCCGCGCCGCGCTGACCTGCGCGGGGATCGCGGGCTCCCCACCTCTCGGAGACCCGCACCCCATGACCGATGACCTTCTCGGCGCCTTCAACCTCGAGCTGATCGACAACGACTTCGGCCCCTACCTGCTGCTGCGCGCCCACGTGCAGCGCGGCGACCAGCACCTGGTGCACCGCAGCCTGGACCGGCAGGCGCCCCGCTCCGTGCTGCCCGAGCGCGCGCGCCTGGTCCGGAGCATCGACGGCGGTGTCACCTTCGACCTCCTCGTTGAGGTGGACGACGTCCTGGTGCTGCTGCGCACCTGGAAAGCCAATGCCGACGTATGGGCCACCGGCGCCGACGAGGCGACCGTCAACCGGGTCGTCCGGGAGATCAGCGACCGGATGCCGCCCCGGGCGGGGATGGGGCAGGTCGACGTGTGCTTCACCGACAACGAGGCGGGCAGCCGCTACGTGGCCGTCGACGTGCGGGCCTGGGAGGACATCGCCGGCAACTACTCCCCCGCTGTACGGGCCACGCTCACGACCTTGACCGAGCACCGGGCGGTGGCGTCCGAGGCCCGCCGCCTGGTGCTGTGGCACGGCGCCCCGGGCACCGGCAAGACCTCTGCCGTGCGCGCGCTGCTGCACAGCTGGCAGCCGTGGGCTGACGCGGTCGTGGTCAACGACCCGGAGGCGCTGCTGGGCGACAGCCGCTACCTGCGTCGCGTCGTGCTGGACCAGGACGACGATGCCAACCGGTGGAAGCTGATCGTGCTCGAGGACGCCGAAGCGCTGCTGCGCAAGGACACCGGCGGCCGCGGCATGGCCAAGCTCCTCAACCTCGCAGACGGCCTGCTCGGACAGGGCCTGCGGTGCCTGTGGCTCATCACCACCAACGAGGAGATCGGCGCGCTGCACCCCGCGCTCGTGCGTCCTGGCCGCTGCCTGGCACGGCTGGAGTTCGGCGCGCTGCCGGCCGCCCAGGCCGCCGCGCTACTCGGCCGTCCGGTGACCGGGCCGATGACGCTGGCCGAGGTCTTCGCCGCCAGACCGCTGGCTGTCGAGGCCCAGCCGATCGCGGTGGGCCAGTACCTCTAGTGGTGGAACCGGGGCTCGCCTGGCGATGCCGAGGGCTTGGACACCGGAGCGGCGATCCCTTCCCGTAGCGTGGCGCGGTGGCCACTCCCCCCGCTCTCGTCCTGGACGGGCTCTGCAAGGACTACGACGGCCGGCGCGTCCTTGGGCCGGTCTCGCTCACGCTGATGCCGGGCAAGGTGCTCGCCCTGCTCGGCCACAACGGCTCCGGCAAGTCCACGACGCTGGCGGCCATCGCGGGGGTGCTCGACCCGTCCGAGGGCACCGTCCAGGTCGGCGAGCTGCTGCTGAAACCCGGCGTGGACCAGCCGGAGTACCGCCGCGACATCGCGTACGTCCCCGACGAGCCGTTGCTGTTCCCGGACCTGACGCTGCGCCAGCACGGCCGGTTCGTCGCCGGGGCGTGGGACGTCAGCGACGACCCCTTCGACGAGCTCCTCGACCGGCTCGGGATCGGCCACGTGATCGACGAGGTGCCGGCGACGTTCAGCCGGGGCATGCGCCAGAAGGCCGGCCTGGCACTGGCGTTCCTGCGCCCGGCGTCGTTGTTGCTCATCGACGAGCCCTTCAGCGGCCTCGACGACAGCGGCCGCGTGGCGTTCCTGGCCCTGCTGGCCGAGCGTTGCAAGGCAGGTACCGCAGCGGTCGTGGCCACCCACGCGAGGGCGCGCGTCGAGCACTTCGCCGACCGCGCGATGCGACTGGAGGAGGGCGTGGTCGTCGCCAAGGGTGCCCCCAAGGACGTCGTGCAGAACGCGGACGACGACGCGTGAACGTCGCCCGGGAGGTCCGGCACCTGCGCCGCCGGGCCGCGCGGGAGCGCCAGTCCCTCGGCGACGCGCTCTACGCGATCTACGTGGTGGCGCTGATCTCGGCCTACCCGCTAGCAGCTCTCGGTGAAGCCTCCGCTCCGCAGCCAGGCCCGCTCCGGTCGGCGTTCGCCGGGGCCGAGCCGAGGCTGCTGCTGTTCGCTGCCGTCGCCGTCGTGTTCGGCCGCTGCGCCGCTGCGGTCCGCGGAGGTCCCGTGGTGCTGCCGCCCGAGGACGCCCGACTGCTGCTGACGTGGCCGGTGCCCCGCCGGTCCCTGGTGCTGCCGGCGCTCCTTGCAGCCGTCGTGCGGGCGCTGGCCGCGGCGGGCTTCGCGAGCGCCGCGCTGCTCTACATTGACGTCCGCGACCTCGGCGCTCCCGCCGCCACCGTGCTCCGCGATGACCTGCTGCTGCCGGCGTTGCTGGCCGTGGTCACCGTCCTGCTGGCCTGGCTGGTCCAGGTGTCACGGATGCTCGCACTGGTCGCCCGGCTGCTCGGCTCAGCCGTGGCACTGGCCGCGCTCCTCGGTCTCTGCTGGCTCGGCCGCAAGATCGCGGTCGACGGCTACCTCGGCGCCCTGCAGGACCTCGCCGGCGTCGGCCCCAGCGACCTACCCCTGAGCGGTCCAGCCCGCGGAACGGCATCGATGTACGGGCTGTGGCTGGCCGTTGCGCTGGCCGGATCCCTTGTGCCACTGGGATTGCTGGCCTTCCGCGCCTCCGGCCGGGCGACCGCTGAGCAGCTCATGGCCCGCTCCCGCCGGGCCGACGTCACCCGCACCGGGTTGCGACTGGGCTTCACCGCGTCGGTCTACCTGACCCGCACCGAACCGGTCCGGCGCTCCCGTCGCCGGCGCGTTTCCCTGCCGCCGAGGCCCGGGCCCGTACCCGCACTGATCGGCAAGGCGTTCGTGCAGGAGCAGGGCACGCCGGTGCTGCCGCGGGTGCTCGCCTGCGCGGCGGTCACCGGGGTGGTGCTCGCCGCCGCTGTCCGGGTGACCCCGGGCAAGACGCTGGAGGTGACGTTGGTGTGGGCGGCCCTCGCGGGGATCGGACTGGCCGTGGTCGCCACCCGGTTCGCCGACCCGATCCGGCTCGACGTCGACCGAGCACCGCTGGCCGCCGCCCTGCCCGTCCGGCACCTGCAGCTGGCCCGCCTGGACCTGGCGGTCTCGGCCGGGCTGGCCTTCGTCGGCGCCCTCGTCGGCGCCGTCGGGATCGTGGCGCTGGGCCTCGTACCGGCCGCGAAGCTGCCCGAGCTCTTGCTGGCCGGTGCCGCGATCGCGGTGCTGCTGGCGGCCGCCGGGGCGCTGGGCGCACTGTCGGACGACCCGTCGCCGTTCCTGCCGCCGGCGCTCGCGATCGGCTACCGGACGACCGGGCTGATCGCCGTGCTGGCCGGCTCAGTGCTGGCGGGGCTCATCCTGCGGTACCAGAGCGCCGTGCCGCCGCCGACCGTTCAGGACCGGCTGCCGTCCGCGACGGTGGCTCTCGGGGTCGTCGCCGCCCTCGCCCTGGTCGTCGCCTCGTTCCGCGCCTCCAGCGCCCTCACACGAGGCCGTTAGGGGCGCATCTCGTACGCGCCGGCCAGGCCGTGCACCTCAGCCCACACCCGGGCGTAGCGCTCCGGTTCCGACGCCGGCTTCCGGACGTGGTCCAGCGCCCACTGCTGCTGCGCCTTCGTCGAGGAAGCCTTGCCGTGCAAGGAGACGGCGTAGGTCGAGAAGTCCCGGACCAGCACGTCGAAGACCTGGTCGAGCAGGTCGTCGGACGCGCCCTGCTCGAGGATGAGCTGGCCGTACACGACCAGCGTGAACAGCTCACCGAGCACCAGCATCAGGTCGAGGTCCTTGGCCTGCTCGGCGTCCGGCAGCGGGAACGCCACCAGGCCGTCGGCCTGCTCACGGAACACCGCGACGTTGGGCAGGTGTGCATACGCGTCGTACGGCACCCGCCAGTCCCCGAACGCGATCGCGCCCAGCCCGCGAGCCGGGCCCTGCTCCCACAGGAACGGGTCATCCCCCGGTCCCTGCTTGTCGACAACGGGCACCTCGGCCACCTTGAGCAGGTAGTTGGGCAGGAACTTCAGCACCAGCGCCATGTTCACGTGCACCGTGCCCTCGAGCTTCGGGAGCGCCCGGATGTCCATCGACGCCTGCTCGAAGTAGGTGTCCTTCTCGAACCCCTTCGCGGCGATCACGTCCCAGAGCCCGTCGATGACGCGCTCCCCCTCGGTGGTCACCTTCATCTTGGTGACCGGGTTGAACAGCAGGTACCGGCGGTCCTGGGCCGAGGCGGACCGGAAGTAGTCGATGGCCCGCTCGGCGAAGAGCTTCATCGCCACCAACCGGACGTAGGCGTCGGTCAGGCCCTGCCGGACGTGCGGGAAGTCGGTGACGTGCTTGCCGTACAGGACCCGGCCGGAGGCGTGCGTGATCGCCTCGAAGAAGGCGTGCTCGCAGATCCCGATGGAGGCGAACCCGAGGTTGAACTTCCCGACGTTGACGGTGTTGAGAGCCGCGTCGAAGGCCGCCGGGCCGCGGTGCAGCACCTCGGTGACGGGGTAGTTCTCGAGCCGGAACTCGCTGACGTACTTCTGGGACGCCACCACGTTCTTCACCAGCGTGTACGCCGGGTGCTGGCTGTCCGCGACGAAGAACACATAGGCCTCCGGCCCTTCGAGGGCCCCGTCCCGGCCGAAGACCGACACCATCCGCGCGACGTTGCCGTTGCCGATGTAGTACTTCGAGCCGGTCGCGAGCCCGTGGTTGATGACCAGGTCGGTGCTGTAGATGTCGGCGCCGTGCTCCTTCTCCGACAACCCGAACGCGAACACCTGACCCTCGCGCAGCAGGTCGGTGGCGTGGTCTCGGGCGGAGTCGTTGGCGCTCTGCCAGATCGGGCCCAGGCCCAGGATCGTGACCTGCCAGGTGTACCAGTAGTCCAGGCCGTAGAACGCGAGCAGCTCGCCGTACGCGCAGATGCGAGCGGTGTCCCAGACGCCGCCCTGGAGCCCGGGCGTGAGGAGGGTCGCGAGCACCTGCTCGTCGTGCAGGAACTGCAGGAAGTCCGCGTGCCACTCGCGCTCGTGGTGGACCCGCTTGAGCTCGTCCTTGCCGCGGGCCTCGAACCACGCGATCGTCCGGGCGATGAGTCGGCGGGCGTCCGGGTCGAGGTCCGGGTCGTAGGTCCGCGGGTTGAGGAGCGTCATCGGTGGAGGAAGGCGAGAGCCGCCCGCTCGACGCCGAGTGCGGCCTTCTGCCGGTAGGACGCGGTCGTGAAGCGGCGGGCGTCGAAGGCGTTGCGCATGTTGCCGCACTCGATGAACGCCGCGGGCACCCGCGCCAGGTTGAGCCCTGCGAGGTCGGAGCGCTTGGTCAGACCCTGACCACCACCGGTGTAGGTCGCGTACGGCTCGGCGGTCGTACCTCTGAAGGCCGTCCGGAGCGCTCGGGCCAGCCGGTCGGAGGAGGCCAGGTAGGCCCGATTGCCCCCGTCGGGCGCCAGGCCGGCCTCGATGACGTGGAAGCCGTACGCGGAGGACGCCGCGCCGTCGGCGTGGATGCTGATCGTCAGCGCCGCGTGGTTGCGGTTGGCGATGGCGGCGCGCTCGTTCACGCACGGCCCGAAGCTGCGGTCGTCCGGCCGCGTCAGGATGACCCGAGCCCCCAGCGACCTCAGCAGGGCAGCGGCCCGGACGGCGACGTCCCAGGCGTACGCGTGCTCGGCGTATCCGCCGTTGGTGGAGGTGCCGGAGGTGTTGCACGGCTTGGTGAAGCCGCCCGCCGGCACCGGGGCGTTGGCGCGCTGGGGCTGGCTGGAGTTGAGGGCGTTGTGCCCCGGGTCGAGGACGATCGTGACCCCGCTCAGCCGCGCCGTGGTCGTCGTGGCGGTGGTCGTGGACGCCACCACGCGATCCGTGGATGGGACAGTCGACGCCCGGTCAGCCGCCTTCGTAGCGGGGGTCCCGCAAGCGGTCACCATGACCAGCAGCGCGAGGCCGGCGACGGGCAGGGAGGTGCGCATGGGGGGCTCCTGTTCTCGGACGTGCCCTCTACTCAACCAGTTCGGGCCCGCGTGGGAGACTGAAGTGCCCCACTCGGGGGTGCGCGAGAGCAAAGGACGTCTTATGGCCTGGCACATCGACGGCATCAAGGACGTGAGCAAGCTGACCTGGTTCGAGGGGACGGCTGCCGACTACCGCGCGGAGGTGAAGCGACTCGCGCCGAAGCTGCTGGAGTGGCACGGCTCCAACGAGGCGACCCGCTACGGGTTCGTCCAGCGGCACACCGCCGCGGAGGCGCTCGGCTACCCGGCGACGCACGCCGCTCTCGCGGGCGAGGCGTACTACCACCTGCGCGACCTGGGCCAGGCCGAGGTCGACAAGCGCGGCACGACGGCCGTCGACTGGTACTGGAAGCTGAGCAGCAAGGGCCTGGACGCGACCGCGAAGGCCTACATCGCCGGCCACGAGGACTAGCTGAGCCGACGCACGCTCAGCTCGAACCCGCGGGCGCGGAGGCGATCGGCCAGCGTCGAGCCCATCGCGACCGCAGGGGTGAGCACCCCACCGGCGGAGGTGAGCGCGTCGGTGCCCAGGCACAGCGCGCTCTCCCCGAACATCACGGCGGTCGCGGCGTACCCGGGGTCGCCCTGAGCGGCGACCGTCGCGACGTAGTGGGCTCCCGTTGAGGTCCGGGTGTGGATCTCGGCGCGGAAGTAGCCCTTCTCCTGGGTCTTCACCGACGGCCCCTCCCCCGGCTTCGGCAGCACCCGGTCGAGCAGGAACCGGGTCGGCGGCAACGCCATCCCGGCTGCCAGGAAGCCGACTCCCGCGGTGACCCCGCCGGCCAGGACCGGCGCCAACGGGCTGCGCCCGACGCCCATCACCTCGCGGTAGCGGAACCCCGGCCCGTACGCGTGGCCGAGCAGCGCGTTGCTCCGCCGCACCACCCTGGTGTTGTACGGCGCCATCACGAACGGTGCGACCCAGCGCTCCAGCAGCGGGTCCTTCGTCGGGATCAGCACGTCGCGCTCGGACCCGAGGTCGGGCTCCAGCACCCGATCCGGGCTCAGCGCGTACGGGTCAGCCATGACCGGTCGGAGGTCCTTGTCGGCCATGACCGCGTCGATCATGACCCGCAGCGAGTCGATCGTCCCGCCGCTGACGCCGCCGCGCATCGACACGAGCAGCAGCGCGGTGTCCTCCAAGGTTCCTTCGCCGTCGGCGGTGACCTGCTCGTGCAGCAGCAGCACGCCGAGGTCCGACGGCACCGAGTCGAAGCCGGTGGCGTGCACGATCCGCGCCCCGGACTCCTTCGCCAGCTTGTGCGCCTGCTGGTGGCTGTCCCGGACGAACAGCACCTCACCGGTCAGGTCGGCGTAGTGCGTCCCGGCAGCGGCGCAGGCCAGCACGAGGGGCATCCCATACTTCACGTAGGGACCGACCGTCGTGGCGACCGCCGTGGTGGAGGCGGCCAGCGCGGCCATCGAGCCCTCATCGGCGGCGTCGGCAACGATGACCGGCCAGTCGACGCCGAGTTCCTCGCGAAGGGCTGACAGCTTGTCCTTCGACCGACCGGACAGCGCCACCCGGGCATCCCCCGCGTGCTGCTTGAGGTGCTGGGCGGTCAGCCGGCCGACAAAGCCGGTCGCGCCGTGCAGGACGACATCGTGCTCGCGGGTGCTCATCCCGAGACCGTAACGCGTCTTAGGCAGACCCTTGCCGGGCGGCCTGGAGACGCTTGCGGACGCCCTCTCCACCGACCGCGGTGATCTCGTCGAGGTCGCCGCAGACGACCAGCTGCGTACGCGCCCGGGAGAGCCCGACGTAGAGCATCTCCTTGGCCCGCTCGGGTTGCTTGAACCCGTTCACGGCGAGCACCACGGCCGGCCGCTCGAGGCCCTTGAAGCCGAGCACGTGCCCGTAGAACAGGTCGTCGTCGTCGAAGAACGCGTCCCAGTAGGCATCCCATCCCTGCCCGTCGACGACCTCCCGCTGCAGGTTGTGACGCGAACCGGTCGTCAGCAGCGCGACCTGCCCGGGCCGCCACTCGTCGAGCAGCGCATCGACCGCGTCGTCCGCCCGACCCATCGCCTCCTCGGCGGAGCAGGCCACGAACCGCACCGGCGGCCCCTCCATCCCCGGGTAGCTGGCCTGGCCCTGTCCGAGGGAGCCGAAGACCTGGGCGATGCGGCGGGTGTTCCGGATGACCTCGTGCAGCTTGTACGGCGGCAGCGCGATCGGCGGCTTGGCTTGCCGCGCGAACACCCGCTGGCCCTGGTCCATGAAGACGAACACGCCGCCGTCGTCCGGCTCCTTCAGGCACTGGAGCAGCGACGGCCACCAGTGCTCGCCGAAGTCCTGGCCCTCGTCGACCACGACCGCGTCGAACTTCTCGCTCAGCGGCTTCGTGCCGGCAAGGCCGAACAGCGCTTGCGGGAGCTCCTGCTCGTAGTAGTCCGACTCGTCCCCGGTCGGCTGGGCAGCACCCCACGACAGCGCCAGGTCGTGGAAGAGCCCCACGTATGCCGGAGGCCTGGGCCAGGTCGCGGTCATCCGTTGCAGGAACCGCCCCAGGCCTCGGGAGTAGCAGACCAGCGCGACCCGCTTGCCGTCCTTGGTCAGCCGCCGGGCCTGTTCCAGTGCCATCCAGGTCTTGCCCGTACCGGCGCCGCCGATCACCGCCGCCCTCGGCCAGTCCTCCAGGTTCCGGACCGTCTCGGCCTGGTGCTTGGTGCGCTGATCGACCAGCTGCTGGTGCTCTTCGCACAGCGACAGCAGGGCGGCCTGGCTGGGCAGCTGCATCGTCAGCAGTTCGAGCAGCTCCTCGAGCCCGTCGGAGTCCAGCGGCGCATGCCCCTTGCCGTTCTCGATGGCTTGGCGCACGATGCCGTCGATCCTTGCCAGGTCACGGGAGTCGATGACCAGGCGGCGCGGGCAGTCGGCGGGATCGTGACTGGCAGGCACCACCATGTGCGGGAACGCGAGCAGGTGCTGCATCCGCGAGCGGCCGGCCACCGCGCCCTTGTCCCGGAGCCAGCGCTGGAGGGCGTGCGCGGCATCGGAGGCCTGCACCATCGGTGGCTGGAGCGCCTTGCGCTCAGCACCTCGGACGCTCCACCAGCGGTCGTCGGCACCGCGCTCGACGAGCCCGCCCTTGACCTCGATCGCGGCGAGCCCGACCCCCGGCCAGGCCACCAGGAAGTCGATCTCCTGGTCACCCGCCAGCTCCATGACCCACCGCGAGTACAGCAGCGCGGCGTCCTCAGGCAGCGCCGCCTTGAGCGCCTCCCAGACGACCTGCTCCCCGTGCCGGCCGTTGCCGAACTCCGGATGGGGCGGGTAGCACCGGGGCATCAGCCCTGCAGCTCCTCGAGGGCGGACGCAGTGAGCTCGTTGAGGAGTCGCAGCCGCAGCAACGGCGGGACCGACTGCAGCTTGCGTTCGATCGACGGCAGGACCTTCGCGCGGTAGAGCTCGAGAGAGTCCTCGAAGGTCGACGGGGAACTCGGCGCCGACACGCTCTGCGACGCCCAGGTCTCAGCGCTGACCATCCCGGCGAGCTGCTCCACCGGCATCTCGAGGGTCTCGGCCAGCTTGTGCATGGTGCGCAGCGACGGGTCGCGGTCGCCGGTCTCGATCTGGGAGATGTACGGGTAGGACAGCTCCGACCGGGCCGCCAGGTCGCGGCGCGTCAGACCCAGCTCATGGCGCCGGTGCTCGACCAGCCGACCCAGCTCTCGACTCACTCTGCTCCTGTCAGCGTTATGCTGACCGCAGAGTAGCAAGGTCAGGACAGCCGCGCCTGCAGCCCCGACGCGCGGAGCACCGGCCGCCGGACCGCGGCCTCCACGGCCGCCGCCGAGCCGATCACGCGCACCTCGTTCATGGCCCGGGTAACGGCGGTGTAGAGCGTCTCGCGGGTGCCGAGCGGCGAGGTTGCCGGCGGCAGCAGCACGGTGACAGCCTCGAACTGCGAACCCTGCCCACGGTGGACCGTCATCGCGTACAGCGGCTGCACCTCCGCGAGCCGCCCGAGCGGCACGACCTTGGGGTCGGGACCGCCGGTGCCGAAGGCCGCCACCCAGGCCGCGCTGTCCTGGCCGTCCTGCACGATGACCCCGGTGTCGCCGTTCCACAGCCCGTTGTCGTAGTCGTTGGCGGTGACGAGCAGCGGCAGTCCGACGTACCGGCCGTCGCGCCGCGGCGCGATCCCGAGGTCGTGCACGAGCCAGCCCTGCACGACCTGGCTCCAGTGGCTGACGCCGCGCAGTCCTCTCCGGTGGGCGCACAGGAGTCGGTGCGCCTCCAGGGCGCGGAGGGCTTCGGCAGCCTCCCCCGCACCGGCGTGCCCGAGCACCTGACGGGCCTGCTCGACGACGGCCTTGCGCAGGGCCGGTGAGGTCACCGGCGCCTCGTCGGCCACCTCCTCGAACCGCACCCCGGGCTGCCCCGACCGGAGCACCGCAAGAGCCGCCGGCGCGTCACCGGCCCGGATGGCCGCGGCGAGGGAGGCGATCGCGCCGCCCTCGTCGTACCGGCGGATCCGCCGGAGCAGCGCCACCCCGTCCCGGACCCGTGCGGCGGGGGTGTCCGGTGCGGAGGAGTCGACCGGGTCCTGAGGAACCGCAAGGGAAAGCGCAGCCGCAAAGGCTCCCGTGCGCAGGCCCGCGACGGCGGGAGCGACGAGGTCCGAGAGCACCGCGCCGGCCTCCACCGAGGCGAGCTGGTCCGGGTCCCCGACCAGCACCAACCGGGCCGAGGGGCGCAGCGCGGCCAGCAGCCTCGCGAACATCGTGAGGGACACCATCGAGGACTCGTCGACCACCACCACGTCGTGCGGCAGCCGGTTGCCGGCGTGGTGCCAGAAGCGCGCGCTGCCGCGGCGCACCCCGAGCAGCCGGTGCAGGGTCGAGGAGGTCATCGCGCCGAGGTAGGCCTGCTCGGCAGGGGTCAGCCCCGCCGACGCCGACGTCACCGCCTCCAGCAGCCGGGCCGCCGCCTTGCCGGTCGGCGCCGCCAGCGCCACCCGCGCGGGCCCGTCGACATCGCGCAAGGCGACGAGGAGCCGGGCCACGGTCGTGGTCTTGCCCGTACCCGGTCCGCCGCCGAGGACCGAGACGCGAGACAGCGCGCAGACCGCCGCGGCGAAGCGCTGGTCCTCGGGGTCGCTGCCGGGCCACAGCCGGGCCAGCGACGCCGCCAGCACCGCCGCGTCCACCACGGGCGGGTCGGCGGCGCGGTCGAGCAGGGTGCTGGCGACCAGCACCTCCTGCCGCCAGTACCGGTCCAGCCAGAGCCGGTCGCCCTCGACGTGCAGCGGACCGCCGGCCAGCGGGCTGGCCTGGACGGCCTTGAGCCAGTCGTGGTGAGCCGGCCAGGTCGGCAGGAACCGGGAGGGCGCTTCCCCCTCCGCGTCGTCAGGCCCGACCGTGGCCGGGACCTCCGACAGGGCCAGCACCACCGACCCGTTGCGCACCCCGCGGACGGCCAGCGCGAGCGCCAGCAGCACCCGTTCGTCGGCCTCGCCGGCCAGGGCCCCGAGCCGCTGGGCCACGTGGACGTCCGCCGCGTGCAGCACGCCGCCCTCATTGAGCTCGCGCAGCAGCCCGGTCGCGCGCACCGCCAGCCGGACGTCGCTCATGGCGTACCGGCCAGCAGGTCCGACAGCGCGAGCACGAGTGAGGCCGGTGGCTTCCAGTCCCACACGCCGGCCACGACGCCGTCGCCGCACATGCCACGCAGGAACAGGTAGAGCACTCCACCGAGGTGCTGCTCAGGGTCATAGGCAGGTTGGCGCCAGCGCAGGTAGCGGTGCACCGCGACGCTGTAGAGCAGCGCCTGCAGCGGGTAGTGCGCCTCGAGCATCGCCCGGTCCAGCGCTGCCCGCCGGTAGTGCCAGGCAGTCAGCGCGACGTCCCGTCCCGCGAGCCGGTTGGTCTTGTGGTCGACGACCACATAACGACGGCCGACCCTGAGCACCACGTCGATCGACCCGGCCAGGTAGCCGCGGAGCGACTGGTTCGCGAGGGCGGGAGCCTCCACCAAGGCCGCGTAGGCGAGCACCGGGTCACCAGCCTCCAGGTGCGACCGCAGGAGTGCTCCGACCGTCCCCAACCTGACCCGGGTGTGCGGGTCGTCCCCGCCCGCGAGCGGCAGCTCGAAGTCCAGCTCGGTGAGCTGGTCCGAGGGAGCAAAGGCCTTGAGGGGCAGATGGTCTGCCAGCGGACCGAGTGGCGTGGACACCGCCGGTACCAGCGCCGCAGCCAGCTCCGCGACGTCATAGCCGGAGCCACTGCGCTGCACCTGCTCCGCGACGTGCCGGGTCAGCTCGGTGAGCAGGTCCGGGGCCGTGAGGTCAGCTTTCTCCAGGACGGTGTGGACGAGGGTGCCGAACGAGGTGCCTCCCGGCAGGTCGGCCATCGGCGACGCCACCGCGTGCAGGGGGTCCGTGAGGTCGGCCGGCTCCTCCCGGACCTCGTCGGTCTCGTCGTCCTTGACGTCCTGCTCGGACTCGGAGGTGACCGACGCGGCGGCCTCGTGGACGTCGCGGGTCAGCCAGGAGTACGACAGCCGCCGCCACTCCAGGTCCACAGCGCGGCCGAAGTCGGCGGCGCGCAGCGCCTTCGGGTCGGCCTGCGGGACGGCCGGGGCCCGGTCGCGGGACGGCGCACCGGTGACCAGCTCGAGCTTCACCGCCCCGGTGGCGAGCGCCCGCAGGCTGGCGAGGGCGTCGTCATCGGTGGGGAGCGCCAACACCGGAGGGACGGCCTGCGGGTCGGGGCACAGCAGCAGCCGGTGCAGCGGGCCGCGGTCGGTCTGGGTGGACGGCGCCCACCACAGGATCAGCCGCGAGACCGCTCGGGTCATCGCGACGTAGAGCAGCCGCAGCTCTTCCCCCGCGTCCTCGACCTCCTCGGCGCGACAGGCGGGGTGGTAGTCCGGGTCCTGCTTGCCGGCCAGGAACAGCGTCCGCGCGCCAGCGGCGTCATGCCCGCGGGGGTAGCGCTCTCGGGTCCCGCCGCCGAAGGCATCCCAGCCGAACGGCACCAGCACCACCGGGAACTCCAGACCCTTGCTGGTGTGCACCGTCATGACCTGCACCGCGGCCCGGTCGGTGTCGAGCCGCCGGGACCGTTCCTGGTCCAGGTCGTCGGTGGCCTCCTCCACCCGCTCCCGCAGCCACGACACCAGCCCCGCGAGGCCGAGGGCCGCCGCGACGCCTTGGCCGTGGACCACCTCGGCGACGTGGCGCAGGTCGGTGAGGAACCGCTCGCCGTCCGGCTCGCTCAGCAACCGGCGCGCCAGGCTGTGCTGGTCGGCGACGACGGCGAACAGCCCCGCGACACCGCGGTCTGCCAGCACCTCGGCCCACCCGCGGAGCTGCTGGACGAGCTCGTCGATCGCCTCCACGCCCGCCGCTCCGTCGAGCTCCACGGCCGCGAAGCCGAAGAACGAGGACAGCGCGAGGCGGCGGACCCGGCCGGTCCGGTGCGGCTGCTCCAGCGCTTCCAGGAGCAGGCACCAGTCCTGTGCGGCGGCGGTCGCGAAGACGCTCGACGTGCCGGTCAGGACGCTGGGTACGGCGACCTCCAGCAGGCGGGACCGGACCTCCTGGGCCTGCGCGCCCTTGCGCACCAGCACGGCGATGTCGCCGGCTTCGAGCGGCCGGGCTACCCCGCCGCGCGGCGTCACGGTGTGCCCAGCTCGCAGCAGCGCCACCACCTGCGCGGCGACGTCGGCGGCGACCACCTCGCGGACCCTGCCGACCAGCGGGACGCCCTTGCCGCTCAGGGGCAGTCCGGTCCTGGGGAGCATGCGGAGCCGTACAGGCGCGGGATCGGTTCCTGGTCCGAGGACGACGGTCGGGTGGCCTGCGGCGACCGGGCGCACCACGATGCGCGGGTCGCCGAGCGCGGCGCCGCGGAGCAGCACGGCAAGCCCGTCGAGGACGCGCGGGTCGCTGCGCCAGTTGGTGCCCAGGGTCTGCTCGCTGTCGGCGCTCTCGCGCGCGCTGAGGTAGGCCGAGACGTCGGCGCCGCGGAAGGCGTAGATGGCCTGCTTCGGGTCGCCGATGACGATGAGGGTGCGGTGGCCGTGGAACGCCCGGTGCAGCACCTCCCACTGGACCGGGTCGGTGTCCTGGAACTCATCGACCAGCACGATCCGGTAGCGGTCGCGGAGCCGCTCGCAGGCCACCTTGCCGGTCACCTCGTCGGCCAGCGCATCGCGCACCCGCCCCAGCAGGTCGTCGAAGCCGAGCACCTTGGCGCGGCGCTTGCGGCGGTCGACCTCCCTGCGCACGGCGACGGCGAACCGGACGCGCAGGTCCGCGTCGGTGTCGGTGACCCGACCGGTCGGGAGAAGCAGGGCCTCCGGGTCCCCAATTGCGCGGCGGCCGAGGGCCAGCGCGGTCGCGCGGTTGAACGGCAGCGTCGCCTTGGAGTAGCCCCAGAACCGCAGGTAGAGGTCGTCGCACACCTCGGTGACCAGGTCCTTGAGGCTCTCGACCAGCGCGGTGCCAGGGTCGAGGTCGGCGACCGTGCCGAGCGCCCGGAGCACCTGGTGGCAGAACTCGTGGGTGGTGGAGACGGTGGCGCTGTCGAACGAGGCGAGCGCGGTCGCGAGCCGCTGCCGGCGGAGCTCCACCTGTTCGGCCGGGCCGATCGACAGCAGCTGGACCACCGGGTCGGCCGAGGGGAACCCGAGGCCGTCCTTGACGTCTTGCAGGCGCTCCCGGACCCGGGTGCGGAGCTCGCTGGTCGCCGCCCGTCCGAAGGTGACCACCAGCAGCTCGTCGATCCGCGCGTGCCCTTCGGCGACGTAGCGCGTCACCAGCCCGGCAATCGTCCAGGTCTTGCCGGTGCCGGCGCTGGCCTCCAGCACGGTCGTACCCACCGGCAGCGGCCCGGCGAGGTCGGCGTCAGCGATCACGACCGCACCTCCGCATCGAGCAGCGGCTGCCAGATGACGCGGGCGCAGCGGCCGAAGTCGGAGGGCTCCGCGGCGTACCCGCCCGGCAGCGGCAAGGGGGAGACCCACTCCCACAGGGAGGCAAACGGGGTGCCCGCCCCCCACAGCAGCACGTTCTCCGGGTCGGCGTCCTCCTTGGGGAAGTCATAGGTTGAGGTCCACTGCTTGGCGGCCTGCTCGATCGCGTCCGTCGGTGCGACCCTGAACTGGCGCGGCGCCGCGTACGCCTCAGAAGTGCTGACAGGCATGGGAAGTGGCGTCCGCAGGCCGACACTGCGCAGGGCGACGAGCTCCCCGAGCCAGGTCCGGGCATCCCCCGGCGAGACCGGGCCGAGGGTGTGCGTCACGACCTTCCCGCGCGGCGCCCGACCGACGACGGCGGCCGTCCAGGCGCGTCCAGGGGCAGCTGCGGTCAGGGCCAGCAGCTCAACCCAGGCACGAAGCCGCTGCTTGGCCTTCACGTTGGAGTAGGTCACCGTGAGCAGCACGTCGCCGCGAACCCGCACCGACCCGAGCAGCGGCACGTCCGGCAGGTCGATCTCGACGGTCTCCTCGGGCACCGCCCAAGCCCCTGCACTCGCCGCGAGCAGCCCGTCGACCCGACCGCTGATGTCCCGGAGGAGAGCCGTGCCGAGCTCCACGGGCGGCAGCTGCCCACGGGCACGCTCTGACGCGATCACGGCCGCCACGTCGGCCCCCTGCAACCGGGCGCGCAGCACCCGGTCCCCCACTGACCACTGCTGGAGCTGGTCGAGCTCCAGCACGATCGCGTCGCTCGGCTCCTCGTCGTGGCTGCTGCCGTACACCTCCAGGCGCTGCCGCAGATAGCCCTTGGCGGGGTGCTCGAAGAACTCCGCGAGCCGGCGGAGCTCGATCACCTCCACGGGGGCCGGTGGCAACGGGGCCGCGAACGGCAGGTCGGGTGCTTTGCGGGTCCCGACCAGCGACACCGCGCCGGCGTAGGAGGCCAGGTCGCACGAGAACGGACCGGCGACCCCCAGTGCGCTGTCGGTGAAGTTGCGCGGGTCGAACGGCTGCAGCGGGTGGTGCACGACCACGCCGCTGGGCAGCGCGTCGAGCAGCTCCCCGACGGGTACGGCCGGCGGCAGCGCGGCCCCGGTCCGCACGTGCGCCCCCGAGTAGGTGATGACCAGGTGCTCCCCGGCCGCGAGCAGCGCGTCGAGGAACAGCTGCCGGTCCTCGCTGCGCGGGTCGCGCTCCCCCAGCCGGGGGTCGCGGGCCAGCAGGTCGTCGCCGTCCGGCAGGCTGTGCCGCGGGAAGGCCGCGTCGTCCATCCCGAGCAGGCACACCACCCGGTGCGGCACCGACCGCATCGGCGTCAGCGTGCAGACCGTCAGCCCACCGGTGCGGAAGCTCGTGCGCGTGGGCCGACCCTCGAGGCGCTCTCCCACCAGCGCCACCACATCGGCCAGGGTGAGCTCAGCGCCGGAGCCGGCAGCGGCTTCGTGCACCGCGCTCAGCTCGCCCACCAGCTGCGCGCGCTGCCACTGCCCGTCCGCGGGCACGTCTCCGAGCGAGAGCACCGCGTCCTCCAGGCTCGTCATCCAGGCACCCACCGGCTGCCTGCCCCGGAGCCCTCGCAGCGCGTCGTCCAACCGGTCGACCAGCTCCGCACAGCGGCCGGCCAGCTCGATGTCGGTGGAGTCGATCCCGTCGAGCGGCAGCGTCCCGGCATAGGGGGTATCGGACTCCCCCAGGGCCACCCCGGTCAGCAGCCGGTCCATCCCGGTCCGCCAGGTGCCGTGCTCGACGCCGGCCAGGTCCCAGGGCGCCCGGTGCGCGCCGTCCAGCCCCCAGTTGATGTGGGTCGCGACCACCCAGGACCGCAGCTGCTCCACGTCGTCGTCGCTGAACCAGAACCGGCGACGCACCGCCGGGGAGCCGGCCAGGTCGAGCACCTGCGCACCGGTCACGCGGCTGCTCGCGAGCTCCAGCAGCCGGGCGGCCAGCCCGAGCAGCGGGTTGGTCTGGCGCGGCGAGCGGTCGGCGATGCTGACCCGCAACCTGCCACCGGGGTGGGAGTCGGTGTCGAACGCTGCCGTGATCAAGGGCGCGTACGTCTCGACGTCCGGGCACATCACCAGCACGTCGCGGGGCTCCAGGGTCGGGTCGGCCCGCAGGATCTGCAGGATGACCTCCCGGAGCACCTCGACCTGACGCGCCGGGCCGTGGCAGGCGTGCACCTGGACGGACCGGTCCGACGCCGCTGCCGCCGTCACGACATCACGGTGCAGGTCCCGCTGCAGCCGGTGCAGCACGGTGCCGTCGGTGACCGGCACCTCGTGCAGGTGCGACACCAGGTCGGGGGCCGCGGCCTGCAGCCGCTGCTGCAGCTCGCGGACATCGCGGGACAGCGACGCCAGCAGCGGGTGCCGCACCCGCAGGCTGGACGCGTCGTCGGCCCGGCTGGCCACCACCGCGGCCCCGACCGCGTCCCAGAGCGCCGGTCCCGGGTGGTGCACGAACAGGTGCACGTCCCGGTGCGCGGCGAGGGCAGCCACGACGTTCAGCCGCGCCTGGCTGACGCGGGTCACGCCGTACAAGCTCAGGCGCGCCGGCAGCGGGACCTGCTCGGGGTGCTCGCGCAACAGGGCGCAGGCCTGGGCATGCAGCTCGGCCGGGCTCGGACCCAGCCGGTCCCGCAGCCGCCGCCACAGCTCCGGCTGCCAGCTGAGGTCGGCGGGGACGTCGTCGGTGCCGGCGGCCCAGCCCGCGAGCAGCTCCGGTCGGTCACTCGCGTAGCCCGCGAACAGCGTCACGACCCGGCTCGCCAGGGCGTACCGCCGTTCGCTGGTCGACCGGTCCCCCAGGAAGCGCAGGACCGGCAGGCACTCATCGGGCGGAAGCTCGTCGAGCACGTCGAGCAGATGCCACACGGCCCGCCCCGGCTGCCAGGCCTCGACAGCAGCGGCGAGCTCCGGGCTCCCCGACGCGACAGCGGTGTCGAGAAGCTCTGCAGGGCTGGGGAACTGCACGTGCGCACATACCCCGTCGCCCGCGGCCCCGGCGCCGAGATGGTGGGAGAGCCGCTGGCTGAGCCAGCGCTCCACGCCCTTGGCGGGGACCGCCACCACCTCCGCCGCGAACACCTCCGGCAGCGGCACCGCCAGTACCTCGCACAGGCCACGGGCAAGCGCCAGCCCCGAGGTCGACCGGTGCAGGTGCAGCACTAGGGGGCTTCGAGGTGGTCGCGCCAGCTCCGCGTCGGCCGGTAGCCGAGCAGCCGCTCCGCCTTCGCGCACGAGATCCCGGAGGCATCGACCCGTGACAGCGGCCGGAGCTCGATCTGGTCGCCGTAGTGCTGCCGGATCGCGGCCGCGAAGTCCCGGCCGCCGACGTTGTCCGGCGAGGCGATGTAGAACACCTCGTGGCCGGAGAGCTCCGACTCGACCGCGAGCACGATCGCATCCGCGAGGTCCTCGATGTCGATGTAGGACCAGAGCCCCGCCGACGTCTCGTCCGGGTCGGCAAGCATCGGCCCGAGGTTCCGCGCGTAGTTGTCGGGCGTCTGCACCCAGCTCGGCCGGATGCTGATGCAGCGCAGGTCCGAGCGCCGGACCGCCGCGTCCATGAGCTGCTCCCCGAAGTGCTTCGACAGCGCGTACGGGTCCTGCGGCGCGATCGGGTGCTCCTCGTCGACCGGTGCGTACACCGGCAGCACGGCTCGCTCCGGGAAGAAGAACCCCGGCACCGTCTCCGACGAGATGTTCACGAACCTGCTCAGCCCGAAGCGGATGGCCGCCTCGAGCACGTTGAACGTCGACATCAGGTTGTTCTGGAACACCGTGTGCGCGGGGTTCTGCGTCGGCTCGGGAATCGCGGCCGCGTGCACCACGGCGTCGTGCCCGCGCACCACCGCGTACGCATCCCCCGCCAGCGTCAGCTCCGCCTGCTGGTACTTCGGCGAACCGGGCTCCGGCCGGTCGAACGACGCCCGGGCCACATCGACGCCGGTGACGTCATGACCGGCCGCGAGCAAAGCGGCCGTGGTGGCTCGGCCGACCTTGCCGAGGGATCCGGTGACGAGTACGCGCATACGCGAGGTTAACCAGTGGCCGCGACCCGACGGGCCAGCACGTTCGCCATACCTGCCCCGGCGGCAAGCAGCGAGGCCAGCACCACGATTGCCGCGGGCAGGTCGGACCGCGAGTCCGAGGAGGACCGCACAGCGAGGGGCGGGCTTGCCGCCGGCACAGGAACGACCGGTGGCGACGTGACCGCGACGGCCGGCGGCAGCGCGACGGCCGGCGCCGCAGCGGCCGGCATGGCGGGCACCTGCAGCCGCTCCGCGGAAAGCGCAGCGGTCTGCGAGCCGGACTGCGCCCCGGGCAGCACCACCCGTACCGAGTTCGCGCCGATGGCCCGCGCGGACGTCGAGTCAGGCTGCGTGAGGGATCGAGCCGGCGCCGGCGCCCGGGTGGTCGTCGTCGCCGGCTTCGCGGCGGGGGCAGCGGACGGGGACGACGTCGGCGCGGGCGCCGGTGCCGGCGCCGGTGCCGCGGTCGGCAGCAGGTTCGGCAGGGGTAGCGGCAACGTAAGGGTCGGCAGGGGCAGCGGCAGCGGGTCGGCCTGCGCCGGGGCGGCCCCGAGGCATCCGACCAGCGCCATCAGGGTCACAGCGGGAACAGTCAGCAGGGCTCTGGGCATCGGTGGTGCCTCCGCGTGGGGGGGTTGCGGGTCGCGAGCCGGTCGGCTCACACCGTGGTCAACGCACGACCTACCCCCGGGTGACGGCCTTCGAACGCCCGAACTACGGCAGCCGCACCCGCGCCACGACACCCGCATGGTCGGAGGACCAGAACGGCGGGGATGCCTGGAAGGGCACCGCCCCCACGCGTACTGCGCTCACCGGTTGCGCCGGGCCGTGGACCAGCACCAGGTCGATCCGGCTGCCGTAGGCCGCCACCGGGTTGGTGAGGGTGCCGTTCTGGCAGCAGGTGAGGCCGACGCCGGGAGCCGCGTCCCGGAACCAGTCGCCCGTCAGGTCGGCGTAGGTCGTGGTCGTGCTGCCGTCGGCGGCGCTGTTGAAGTCACCGACCGCGACGACCGCACCCCGCGTTCGCACCGCCGCCAGGAACTCCACGCCCTCGGCCTGCTGGACCGCCGGGGCGTCCTCAGTTTCCAGGTGGGTGTTGGCGAAGCGGAAGGAGTGCCCGTCGACGGTGGCGTCCACCGTGGCCCAGCCGCGGGCGAACGACAGCTGGCCGACCGGGGTGGCGATGACCTGCTGGTGGGCGTACCGGCCGGTGCGAGGGTTGCTGACGCTGACCGCGGAGTCGTGGTTGACGAGGATGACGTCCCGGTCCTGGAAGCGCAGCAGGCAGGCGCCGACCGGGCCGGTGCAGAACGGCCCGGCCAGCGGCACCGGACCGATGTCGGCGTTGTCCGACACCGCTGCCACGTCGTAGTGCAGCCCGCGGGCGGCGAGCTGCGCCTGCAGGATCGCGAGGTAGTCCAGGCCCGGCACGGTGGCGGGCCCGGTCACGGTCCACTTCGAGACCTCCTGCAGCCCGATGAGGTCGGGGCGCTGAGCGAGCACCTCGTCCGCCAGGGCGCCCGACCGGGCGGGGAAGTCGGTGAACAGCACCGTGCCGTAGATCGTGGCCACCGCCCCGAGGAACGCCGGGATGCTGCCGGCTGTGACGGCCGGTGTCAGGTCCGACCCGAGGTAGATGTTGCGGCTCATCACCGTGACCTGAGGGTGCGAGCGGGCTTGCGCCACCCCCGGGGCCGAGAACGGGAGGACGAGGGCGGTGACGGCAAGCACGCGGGCGAGGATGCGCATCATGGGGCTCCTGGGTCGGGTTGCCCTGACCCTCCGCCCGCCCTGACCAGCGGTCAATGGCCCGATCGGACAGGATGCCTAGAGGTGCGGCACCCGGGAGGCCCACGGGTGGGCCGCCTCGAGCTGAGCCGCGAGCCGGAGCAGCAGGCTCTCCTGCCACGGGCCACCCACGAGCTGTACGCCCATCGGCAGGCCACCGTCGGACAGGTGCAGCGGCAGCGAGATCGCCGGCTGCCCCGTGATGTTGAAGAACGCGTTGAACACCGCCATCTGGAACACCGTGAAGTTCGTGTTCGCCGGGTCGGCGTGCACCTGCTCGAGCACGCCGACGGCGGGCGGCAGGATCGACAGCGTGGGGGTGAGGAGCACGTCGAACTCCGCGCCCCAGCGGGCCACCTCGACCCTGCTGAACCGCTGAAGCGTGTGCACGGCTTCCACGTACGTCAGGCTGTCGATCCCCTGTGCGGTCAGGCGATTGGCCTGGATGTGCGGCTCGGTCCGGCTCCAGTCGACCCCCGGGTAGTCCGCGAGCCCGGAGTGCACGATCGTCAGGAACGCGTTCAACGCGTTGTCCGGCACCTCCAGCGCAGCCGGTACGACGACGTGCCCGAGCGCCTCGAGGTCAGCGGCGGTGCGCCGGACCGCGGCCAGGCACTCCGGGTCGACCGGCAGCCCGAAGGGCGCCTGCTCCACGAGCCCGATCCGGAGCCGACCCGGGGCGGTCAGCGCCTCGTCGGCGAAGGCGCGAGCAGGGGCCGGAGCGTTGTACCAGCACAGCGGGTCCGGTCGGCTGATCACGTCAAGAAGGGCCGCGGCATCGGCAACGGTCCGCGTCACCGACCCCTCGACCGACGCGCCTTCCCAGGGCGTGACCAGGGCCGGCACCCGGCCGCGGCTGGGCTTGAGCCCGACCAGCCCGCAGCAGGAGGCCGGGATCCGGATCGAGCCACCGCCGTCGTTGGCGTGCGCGACCGGGAACATCCCCGCGGCGACGGAGGCCGCCGCGCCGCCGCTCGAGCCGCCCGGGGTGTGGTCGAGGTTCCAGGGGTTGCGCGTCACGCCGTACCGGAGGTTCTCGGTGACGGTGATCGGGCCGAACGCCGGCGTGTTGGTCCGGCCGGCCAGCACGAAGCCGGCTCGTTGCAGGGCCACCACGACGAGCTCGGACTCCACCGAGGGGGTGTCCGGTGCGCCGAAGGAGCCGAACGTGGTCGGCCAACCCTCGACGGGAGTGAGGTCCTTGATCGGGATCGGCACGCCGTGGAAGGGCCCGAGCTCCTCCCCCCGCTGGACGGCTTCGGTGGCTTCCTTCGCGGCGGCGCGGGCCTGCTCGTCGTCGCGCCAGATGATGGCGTTGACGCGGCCGTTCACCTCGTCCACGCGTGCCAGGCAGGCCTCCAGCACCTCGGTCGGGCTGACCTCCTTGGCGCGGATCGCCGCCGCAACGGACAAGGCGGAGGTGAGGTCCACTAGAGCACCTTCGTGAGGAGGACGACCGGGATCTCGCGCTCGGTCCTGGTCGCGTACTCCTCGTACGCCGGCCAGTTGGCGACCGACAGCTCCCACAGCCGCTGCCGCTCGTCGGGACCCGCAGTGGTCGCCACCGCGTCGAACACCTCCGGCCCGACCTGCACCGTGACGTGCGGGTCGGCCTGCAGGTTGAGGTACCACTGCGGGTCCGTGGGGGCGCCGCCCTGGCTCGCGACCACGACGTACCGCTCGCCGTCGGCGACGTAGTACAGGGCCGTCCGACGCGGCTCGCCACTGGTGCGGCCGGTCACCGTCAGCAGCAGCGCGGTCGCGCCGTGGAAGACGTGGCCCTCCGCGCCCCCGGAGGCGACGTAGTCCTCGATGTGCTTGCCGACCCAGTCGACCGGGCTGTTCTTCGGGGTGGTGGTCATGACCCCACCGTAGGCCGCCGGGGGCGGTGCGTGGCAACCGCGACGGACGGGTCCTCAGGCCACGCGTGCTTCGGGTAGCGACCCCGCAGCTCGACCCGCACGGCGGGGTAGCCAGTGGTCCAGAAGGAGCCGAGGTCGCTCGTCACCGCCGCTACCCGGCCGGCCGGCGACAGCAGGTGCAGCCGGAGCGGCCGCCCCGTGACGACGGGTGCGTCGTTCCAGCCGAACACCTCCTGCACCCGGACCGAGAGCGTCGGGATGTCGGTGTAGTCGACCCGGATCCGAGACCCGCTGGGCACCTCGATGCGCTCCGGCGCGACCTGCTCCAGGACCGCCAGGGCCTGCCACGGCACCAGGGATCGCAGCAAGCCCAGGACATCGAGCCGCAGCAGGTCGGCCCGGTGCCGCGCGGCCGACAGGTCGAACGACCCCAGCAGCGCCTCGTCGCTGACGACCGGCCAGGGATCGCCCAGCCCGTCGCGACAGGCCGCCAGCCGCAGCCTGAGGTCACGGGCCGCTGCCGTCCAGCGCAGCAGGTCCAGCCCCTCGAGCCGCAGTCCCACCTGGAGGGCGCGGGCCACCGCAGCCCGGTCGGGCGAGGGATCGGGTCGTTCCTTCAGCACCAGCGCCCCGAGCCGGGACACCTGCCGGCTCCGGACGTCGCCGCCCTCCCACACCACCTCTGAGCCGACCGCGAGCAACGAACCGCCCGCGGCCGACGCGGTGGCCTCATCGACCGCGGCGGCCAGCCGGATCCGGGCGTCCCGCCGCCCAGGGCTCCGGTCGGCGACGGCCACCGCGAGCCACCCCGCGCCTCGGAGCGCCGAGCCACCGGACAGCTCCGCCGCCGTGCCGCCGGCCATCAGGTAGGTGTCGCTCCCCGGTGACCGCTGCCGCGCCAGCCGCTCCGGGAAGGCCAGCCCGACGACCAGCCCGGCGGCCAGATCGGGAGCCACGGCTCCTTCGGCACGACCCTCCGGCTGCAGCCGCCGCACCTCCTGCCGCCATCGTCCCGTGGCGCCCCGGTCCCGGCCGTTCCGCAGCCCGCGGAGCACCTCGGCGACATCATCCGTCGCGCCGACCACACTGTCGTCCGACAGCACAGCCACCACCTCGGCCGCCAGTCGCGTCCCCACCTCGCGAGCGCCGTCGAGCAGCGCCCGGGCCAGCCGAGGGTGCGCGCCGACCGCGAGCAGCTCCCGGCCGCGGGCGGTGGCCGCCCCGGCCTCGTCGACGGCTCCGAGCTCCCGCAGCACCCGGTCGGCGACGTCGGCGGCACCAGCCGGCAGCGGGTCGAGCAGCCCCAGCCCGCGCCCTCCCGGCGCACCCCAGCACGCGAGCTCAAGGGCGAAGGCGGTCAGGTCAGCCGTCGCGATCTCCGGCTCGGCGTGGGCGGGCAGCCGGTCGTGCGTCGCCGCCGACCAGCAGCGGTAGACCCAACCCGGCGCCTCCCGCCCTGCCCGGCCGGCCCGCTGCTGGGCCGAGGCCCGCGACACCGGCACGGTGACCAGCGCCCCCAGCCCGCGGGCCAGGTCCACGCGCGGCACCCGGGCCAGCCCGGCGTCCACGACCGTCCGCACCCCGGGCACCGTCAGGCTGCTCTCCGCGACCGAGGTTGCCAGCACGATCCGGCGTCCCGAGCGCTGCTGCAGCGCCGCGTCCTGCGCGGCCGCCGCCAACCTGCCGTGCAGGGGTACGACGTCGAGATCGCCCAACCGCGCAGCCACCGCCGAGATCTCCCCCGCACCGGGAAGGAACACCAGCAGGTCACCGGTGGTCTCCGCGTACGCCCGGCGCACCACGGTCGCGACGTGCGCGAGCAGCGCCGGGTCCACCCGCAACCCATAAGCCGGGGCGACCGTGGCGGGCGGCGGACACCAGACGGTCTCCACCGGGTGCAGCGCCCCGGTCACCTCGACCACCGGCACCCCGCCGAGCACCGCAGCCAACCGGGTGGCCTGGGCGGTCGCCGACATCGCCACCAGCAGCAGGTCCGGCCGCAGTGCAGCGCGCACGTCGATCCCGAACGCCAGCGCCAGGTCGGTGTCCAGGTGCCGCTCGTGGCACTCATCCAGCACCACTGCCCCGACACCAGGCAGCTCTGCATCACGCTGGAGCCGACGCACCAGCACGCCGGTCGTGACGACCTCGATGCGCGTACGCGGGCCGACCGTGCTCTCGCCGCGGACCGTGTGGCCGACCGAGACCCCGGGGGCCTCCCCCAGCAACGCCGACATCCGGCGGGCCGCCGCGCGCGCCGCGATCCGGCGGGGCTCTGCCACCACGACCCGGCGCGCGGTCAGGCCGGCCAGCGCCAACGGGACCAGCGTCGTCTTCCCCGACCCCGGGGGCGCGACCAGCACGGCCGCGCCGACCCGCTCCAAGGCACCCGCCAGCTCGGCCAACCCTTGCCGCACCGGCAGGTCGGTCCCAGGGGTCCCGTCGGCTGGCAGCACCTCGACAGTCTGCCCGGCGCGGAAACCTGTACGTTCCGGGAAACACTCCGAGTCGAAGAAGGAGGAGCGCCGGTGCGCTTCACCGAAGAGCACCACGCCTTCCGCAAGATGGTCCGCGACGTCGTCGAGCGCGAGATCGTGCCCCACATCGAGGAGTGGGAGCGGGCCGGGATCTTCCCCGCGCACGAGCTGTTCCCCAAGCTCGGCGCGGTCGGCCTGCTCGGTCTGGAGTACGACCCGGCCTACGGCGGCCAGGGCGCCGACCACCTGTTCACCGTGATCGCCTGCGAGGAGATCGCGCGCTGCGGCGCCGGTGGCATCCCGATGGCGATCGGCGTGCAGAGCAGCATGGCGACGCCCTCGCTGGCCACGTTCGGCAGCGAGGAGCTCAAGCAGAAGTACCTCGTCCCGGCCATTGCCGGCACCCAGGTCTGCTCCATCGCGGTCACCGAGGCGGGCGCCGGTTCGGACGTCGCGTCGATCCGTACCAAGGCGGTGCGCGACGGCGAGGAGTGGGTGCTCAACGGCACCAAGCTCTACATCACGAACGGCACCCAGGCGGACTGGATGTGCGTGCTCGCGCGCACCTCCGACGAGGGCGGCTACCGCGGGATGTCGCAGCTCATCGTCGAGACCAGCTCCCCCGGGTTCCGGGTCTCGCGCAAGCTCGACAAGCTGGGCCAGCGGTCGTCCGACACCGCCGAGCTGGTCTTCGAGGACGTCCGCGTGCCGGTCGAGAACACCATCGGCACCATCGGCCGCGGCTTCCAGCAGCAGATGTCGCAGTTCGTCATCGAGCGGATGTTCGCCGCCTACGGCTCCCCCGGCTCGTGCCGCCGCGCGCTGGAGCGGACCCGCGACTACCTCAAGCAGCGTGAGGCCTTCGGCAAGCCGCTGATGGCCAACCAGTACATCGCTTTTCGGATGGCCGAGCTGTCCGCGCAGATCGACCTGGTGCAGGCTCACAACTACGCGTGCGCCGAGGCGTTCATGAACGGCGAGGACACCACCCGGTACGCCACCGTCGCCAAGCTCATGACCGGCCGGCTCGCGCGCGAGGTGGCCGACACCTGCATGCAGTTCTACGGCGGGATGGGCTACATGGAGGAGACCTGGACGTCGCGGTTCTTCCGGGACAGCCGGCTGCTCTCGATCGGCGGCGGCGCCGACGAGGTGATGCTCATGGTGCTGGCCAAGCTTGACGGCTTCGAGTAGTCATTTCGGACATGCCAGGTCTGTCCGTTCTGGGGATGGTGACGCCCGTCCTGCCGGCGCACATTGAGATCCTCAACCCCTGCCCCTGAGGAACCGCACATGAAGCGGATCGAGTCGGTACCCACCACGTGGGACGAGGTCGCGGACGTCGCGTTCTTCCGCATCGTCGCGCACCTGCTCGACGCCCCTTTCCTCGAGGGCGCCTCCGGACTGCTGGCCGCGAACGACCCGGAGCTCACGCCCACGCGCTGAGCTCAGCCGCCCGCCATCGCGCCGACGACCAGGAACGGTTCCTTGCCCTCGGTGACCGCAGGCGGCAGCGGCTCGTCATACCCCGTGTGCGAGAGGTCCTCCTGGCAGGCGAAGAAGCGCACGAACGAGCGACGCTTGCCGTTGTCGCGCAGCGTCCCGCGCAGCACCGGATAGGCCGCCTCGAGCGCGTCGAGGACCTCCGTGACGGTGCCCCCGGCCACGACCACCTCGCCGTCGACCTTGGCGAGGTTCCGCAGGTGGTAGGGCAGCACGACCCGGGTCATGGCAGCGTCTGCACCTCGACGGACAGGACCGCCGGCAGGTCGCGGACGATCGCCTCCCAGCTGTCCCCGCCGTCGGGCGAGCAGTAGACCTGACCCCCGGTCGTACCGAAGTAGATGCCGCACTCGTCGAGCGAGTCCACAGCCATGGCGTCCCGGAGCACGTTGACGTAGCAGTGCTCCTGCGGCAGTCCCTTGGTCAGCGGCTCCCACTCGTTGCCGCCGGTCCGGCTGCGGTAGACCCGCAGCTTCCCGTCCGGCGGGAAGTGCTGGGAGTCCGACAGGATCGGTACGACGAACACGGTCTCGGGCTCGTGGGCGTGCACATCGATGGGGAACCCGAAGTCGCTCGGCAGGTTGCCACTCACCTCGGTCCAGGACGCGCCCGCGTCGTCGCTGCGCATCACGTCCCAGTGCTTCTGCATGTAGAGCGTGTCCGGCCGACCCGGGTGCATCGCGAGGTTGTGGACGCAGTGGCCGACGTTGGCCTCCGGGTCGGGGATCTCACCGGACTGAAGGCCGTTGTTGCTCGGGATCCAGGTGGCGCCACCGTCCTCGGTGCGGAACACCCCGGCCGCGCTGATGGCGGTCCAGAGCTTCTGCTCGTCGGTCGGGTGCAGCAAGATCGTGTGCAGGCACATGCCGCCGGCGCCGGGCTGCCAGTGCGGGCCGGAGCCGTGCTCGCGCAGGCCGGCGACCTCCTGCCAGCTGTCACCGCCGTCGGTCGTCTTGAACAGCGCAGCGTCCTCGACCCCGGCATAGACGGTGTCCCGGTCGGTGAGGGAGGGCTCGAAGTGCCAGACCCGCGCGAACTCCCACGGGTGCGGGGTGCCGTCGTACCACTGGTGCGTCCCCGGGACGCTGGCATAGCTGAAGTCCTTGCCGACCGGGTTCCAGGTCTGGCCGCCGTCCTCGGAGCGCTGCACCTGCTGGCCGAACCAGCCACCGGACTGGCTCGCCCAGATCCGGTCCGGGTCCACCGGGGAACCCTTCAGGTGGTACATCTCCCAGCCCCCGAAGTGCGGGCCGTCGACCTTCCAGTCCCGCCGTCCTGCATCGCTCGTGAGCACGAACGCGCCCTTGCGCGTCCCGACCAGCACCCGTACACCTGCCATGGCACACCTCCTCGTCGGAGACTAGGACGAGAAGGGGGCCAAGAACTCATCGGTGGTCCTGTTACCGCTCGCGGTCCCCCGGCTTCGTGAGGTGGCAGGTCCGGTCGTCGGCGCGGTTGCGCCCCAGGGAGACGACCGTCGAGATCGTCTCGCCGCAGGTGCGCCCTCCGCGCGGGCTGGAGTTCCCGGTCAGCGTCACCCCGCGCAGTCGCAGGGTCCCGAGCGCCGGGTCGGGGACGGCGCCGGTCACGGTCGTCGTGGCCGCGTCGGTGTAGGCCAGGCTGAGGCGTTTCCTGCCCTGTGGACAACGAAAACGATCCACAGGCAACCTCGCGCAGAGTGCTCGCATGAACCTTTCCGACACCATCCTCGACCACCTCCGCCAGCACGGCCCGTGCAGTGAAGCCGAGATCCATCAGGAGCTCGTGCGCACCGGCCGCTCGACCGCGAAGACCACCAAGAGCATCGTCAACACCCTGCTGGCCTGTGGGGGCACCGAGAAGCTGCCCGACGGGAGATGGGACGTCCGGAGCCGCCGGCTGGTCGGCGCGGTGCTGACCACCCGCCCACGGAGTCTGCTCCGCGACAGCCGGGTCTGGGTGCACCGGGACCTCGAGCCGTTCGACCTGCTGCACACGCCGGCCGGCATCCCGCTCACCGGCGGCGGGTTCGCCCGGCGTGGCTCCTTCGAGATCGCGACGCTCGTCGGCCCGGACGGCTGGCTGCCCGACGTGGCCCGTAGCGAGCTGCTCGCGTTCAGCTGGGACGGCACAGGGCTCTCGGTGACCGCGCTCGCTGACGTCCCGACGCCGAACGATCCGGCGGTCCAGGAGGTGCTGCTGCTGCTTCGCCTGCACGCGCTGGCTCAGCGGGGTCCTCAGCACGCAGGGCACTGGACGCGGGTCGTGCTCAGCGCCTTGCAGGAGAACCCACACCTGCTGTCGCTACCGCTCCCTCCGCTGACCGAGCTGTTGCCTCTCAGCAACGAGATGCTCTCGGACCCGCTCCTGTGGGAGCACGGCACGGACGGGCGACGCGTGACGCTGACGGTCCCGGCCCGGGTGCACGAGGAGCTCGAACGCCGCGCGTACCTGCTCGGGGACAACCTGCCCGACTACGCCAGCATGCTCCTGAGCGCTGCCACCGACCGGCTACGGCCGCCCGCTTCCCGCTACGAGTACGGGCGCTACGACTTCTACGACGACGAGCCGTACGACAGCGACGTCGTGAGCCTCGCCGACTGGAAGTAGTACACTCTGTGGTACAGGAGGTGGACATGGTAACCCTCGACGACCTCATCGTGGCCCTCGACGACGTCGATGCCCCCACGACCACCACCTCGGTGCGTCAGCCCACCTCGTTGCGCACGGCGCTCCAGATCGGCATCGAGCTCGGTCTCGCGCCGAACGCCAACGACGCCACCAACCAGGCACTCCGCGCGCTGCTCGACGCGTTCGCGCAGCGGCTGGCGCTCGACGAGCACTACGCCCAGCACCCTGGCAGCCGGCCGACTCTTGCCGAGGTCGCCCGAGCCTTGGCAGTGCTGGACCGCAGTCCGCTGGTCGACCGGGTCGACCTGCTCGAGCAGGCGGAGCGGGAGGTGCGCGCGTACAAGGCCGTTCCCGACGGTGAGGAGGTCCTGCTCTGGGCCACGAGCCTGCTCGTCGGCGAAGGCCGTGCCACGGCGTGACGGGCCAGGTGATCGTTCTCGACAACGAGGCGCTCCAGGCCCTCGCCGACGTCCACCACGGGAAGCACCGAGCGGTGCTGGCCTTCCTGGAGGCCACCTCGACCCGGAACCGCCGTCGTGTCGCCAGCGTGACCGTTCGGGTGCCGACCGTGGTGCGGGTCGAGGCCGGTGTTGACCGGCGGGCGCCGTCGACCGCCAGCCTTGCGCGGCTGCGGATCGCGGACGTGCCGTTGGACTCCACGCGCGCTGACCGCGCCGTCGAGCTGCGGCGCATCGCCGGTTCCGTCACCGACGCGTGCGTGGCCCAGGTCGCCAGGGAGGCGGCGGGCGGCGTGACCGTTCTGACGGACCTGCCTGCGCTGTGCGACGCGGCCCGCGTCGTGGTCCATCGCGTGTGAGCGCGAGACCTAGAGTGCGCGCATGGCTCGACCCACCATCGCCGATCAGGCCCTCGCCCTCCTCCTCGAACGGGGTCCGCTGGCCCTCGATGAGCTCACCGACCTCCTCGTCGCCGCCGGAGCGACCAAGGCCAAGAAGCCGAAGGAGGTCGTCCGGGAGACGGTCGCCCACAGGCAGCAGTTCACCCACTTGACCGACGGACGCTGGGCGAGTTCCGTCGCCCTCGTCCGAGGGCGTGTCTTCACGCACCGGTTGTCGCAGGACGAGCTGGACCGCGAAGAGCTCGACACCCTGCCCGACCTGAGCCCTTTGACCGTCGGGTTCGACGCCGACCTCAGCAGCAACCTCGGCGCTGTGCGAACCCGCCGGGAGGTGGGCTGGAAGCGGCGCTCCGTGACGGGCGACCGGGGCTGGCTAAACGGGTGGAACGCAGGCGACCTGATGGCCGTGAGCCGGGACGGAGACCACCTCCACTTCGCGGTGGTGGGGGAACCGGACCTGGAACCTGAGCTCGATGAGCTCCTCGTCGACCGGGTACGGCACGACCTCGAGCTGCTCGCCCGGACTACGTCGCGCAGCGAGGTCGTCGGACTGTCCGACCGGGTTCTTGCCTTCCTCCACGACCACCCGCAAGCCTTCACGCGGCCTGGGCTTTCGCTCCCGGAGCGCCTGCAGCCCTTGGAGGTCCTGGGATCCCTCGTCGGCCTGCCCGGCACCGACTGGACCCCCTGGGACTGGAACGACCTCGATGAGGACGACGAAGACGTCGAGCTCGAGTCGCTGCTCTCGGCCTTCCACCTCGATAGCCCCGCCGCACAGGGAGTGCGCGACCTGCTGCCCGCGATGTGGCAGGTCGCAGACGGTGCGGAGGTACCCGGCGCGATCCAGCTGGGCAGGCTCGCGGCACCCTTGGGACGCGCCCGCGCGGGTGCGGCACTGTGTGCGTACCTGCAGAGCACCGGCGAGCTGCATGCCGTCGACCCGCTGTTCACCGCGCTCGTCCCCCTGGCTGACGGGGCTGCGAAGGCTGCCGTCCTCGCAGCGCTGGCACTCCACGCAGAGGAGCACGGGAAGGTGGACGAGGCCGACGAGCTGGCATCCCGAGCGGTCCGGGCGTCGCCGGCAGATCCGTTTCCGCTCCTGCTCGCTGCCCGGTATGCCGAAGACCGGGGCGACGCCCGTACTGCCCTGGACCTGCAGCGCAAGGCAGGGATCCCGGCCAACGACCCCGACGTGCTGCGACTGCGCCGCTGGGCCGAACCCCCGACGACCGGAACGAGCCGCAACGCGCCGTGCCCGTGTGGCTCCGGCAAGAAGCACAAGGCCTGCTGCCTCGCCAAAGCGCAGCACCCGCTCGAGGACCGTGCACGTTGGCTGTGGGCGAAGCTGAGCCAGTGGCTACTGCTACCTACCCACCGGAAGGAGCTGTTCGACCTGGTCGCCGAGCTGGCACCGAACGAGCCCGCGGAGTGGGTGGCCAGGGCGCAGGGCGACCCCTTCACCCACGACCTCATGCTCTGGGGCGACGAGCTCATCCATGACTTCGCGACGCGCCGGGGTCCGGCGTTGCCCCCCGACGAGGCCGACCTGCTGCAGCGGTGGCTGACCACCCCGCTTGCCCTCTGGGAGGTCACCAACGTGAAGCCTCACCGCGGAGTCCAGCTGCGGGACATGGACGACGACCACGAGGTGTTCGTCCATGAAAGGTTGGGGTCAACCCAGCTGTCGGTGGGCGACGTGCTCCTCGCCAGGGTGCTGCCCGACGGCGGCGACGGCTTCTTGTTCAGCAGCCTCATCGGCGTCCCGCGGGGGCAGCGTCCCCAGCTCGCGGCGGCGCTGCGGGCGTCCGAGTCCCCCGAAGCCGTCGCCATCGACTGGTTGCGGCAAGCCTCCGCCCCACCGGAGATGCGCACCAAGCAGGGGTACCCCCTCGTGTTGTGCACCGGGGCCTGGAGCGTGCCCGATCCCGCGGCCGCACAGCGGGCCCTCGCCGCCGAGCTCGGGGACGACGAGCTCCTCCTGAAGGACGGCGACTCCATCCTGGCGAAGTTCGACCTCGACGGCAGCGAGCTGACGGCCTCCACGATGGCCCGCGAGACCTGGGACCAAGCCGCCGCGCTCGTGCAGCGGGTCCTGCCGACGGCCCGGCTGGTGACGTCGGAGTTCCTTCCAGGCTCTGAGCTCGCCGGTCGCGATCGACCGCTCGCCCCGCGCCCCGAAGAGCAGTCCCCGGAGATGCTCGAGGCGCTCGAGGCCTTCATCGTCAAGCACGAGCAGGAGTGGGTGGACACCGAGATCCCAGCCCTGGGCGGTCTCACACCGCGCCAGTCCCTGCAGGACCCCCGCGGAAAACGCGACCTGCTCGCCCTGCTCGACGACTTCGGCGACGACGAGCAACCAGGCGCGATGAGCAGCCGTCGGCTGCGCGGCCTGCTCGGGCTCTGAGTCCCTCAGCCCCACCAGAGCCCGAAGACCGGAAGTCCGGCAGCTCCCCCAGCAGCGCGCGACCGTTGCCCTCCCAACTGCTCCGTTCGGCCGTCATCGAGGGTTGGGCCCAATACCGTTCAGCGGTAGGGCTCGAGCTTGTTGGTCATGCGCTCCGCCTCAGCGGGTCCTCCCAGCGCAGCCCGGAGAAGCGCGCGAAGTCGGCGTCGGTCGACCAGATGCCCACCCCGTGCTCCAACGCCAGCGCCGCAAGGTGGGCGTCACTCACATGTGCTCCGGTGACCCGACCCTCGCGCACCAGCCGCAGCAGGATGAGCCCGTGGTCGGGGCCTGGGGTGGGCACCCAGGCGGCCGGAGCTGCCAGCCACGCCTCGACCTGGGCCGCGGCGGCATCGGCGGCCAGCGGCTTGGTGAACACGCGAGGGTGGGTGGCGATGCGCAGGAACGCCGTCAGCGTCTGCCAGGGCAGGCCCACCCGGTGCGGACCGTTCAGGACCTCCTCGACGAACGCCCGGGCCGCATCATGTCGAGGGTCGTCGGCGTTGCGGGCGTACAGCAGCAGGTTGGCGTCGAGGATCACCGGGCCTCCGGACCGTCGAGGGTCTCGAGAAGGCCGGCGATGTCATCGAGGCCGACGGTCGACTCCCCCATCGCGCTGGTCTGCTGCCGAAACTGCTTGCGGGCGGGCGATCCAGCCAGTCCCCGCCGGACGAGTTCGTTCACGGCGTCACTGACGCCGGTGCCCCTCTCTCGGCGGAGCTGCTCCACCGCCGCCGCCACATCGTCCGCGAGAGTCACCGTCGTACGCATGTTTCGAAGGTAGCATCATGATGCTGACCTACGTGCATCATCGTGCAACAGGGGTGTGATGAAGGCGTGCCCCAACCCTGCCAGGAACGCAGCCCCGAGACCGGCTGCTTCGCAACCTGTGGATGGCTCAGTGCGCGTCGCGGAACGCCTGCACGACCCCCGCCGGGATCCGGCCGCGGTCGGCCAGCCCGAGCCCGTGTTCCTGCGCCCAGGCGCGGATGACGGCCGGCGTCGGCGGTGCTGCCGCTAGCTCCGGAGCCGGCACCAACGCCGCCAACCGCTCGCTGACCTGCTCGTGACCGAGACTCTCGGCGTACGCCGCCCCGAGGAACCGGAACGTCCACTCCTCCGCCAGCGGCCGGGTCTCGGCGAAGAAGATCGGCACCGTCGGCCAGCGCACCTGCACCCGCGCCAGCAGGTCCGCGACAAACGACGGCTTCACGTAGGTCAGCGAGAACACCTTGGACCAGCGCTCCTCAATGACGACGGCGGCGTGCTCGACGGTCGCCAGCTCCGCGCACTGCGCGCCCATCCGGCCGTCCACCAGCGACCGGGTCAGGTCCTCCAGCGACTTGCGCTCGACCACGCCGACGAGCCGGCCATCGCGGCGGACGCCGTAGTCCCCGCACGCCAGCGAGCCCTTCACTGTCGTGGCCTGCTGGCTAGCGAACTGATAGGCGTACCGCTCGCGGCCGTCCACGACGATCTCGAGCTCGGTCATCCCGCTGGCCCTTGCGGTGGGGGTACGCACCCCCGGCCGGGCCTTCTGGTTCGTCCGCGCGGTCTGCCAGAAGATCGCCTCGCGACCTCCCTTGAGCCGCGTGAACACCAGCTGGCTGCGGTTCTCCCTGCCCCGGTCGAGCACCAGGTCCACGGCCGGCCCACGGGCTGTGCACTGCTTCACCGGTACGCGCTCGACGATCTCGGCGTCCTCCGGCCAGCCCTCCGCCCGGTGGCAGTAGACCTTGCTCGTCCGCGGCCAGGTCTCCCGTGCCTTCAGCACCACCGCTCTGCCGGGAAGCGGCAGCCGCAGCAGGTAGGGCAGCGCGGAGTCCGGATCAGGGTTGAGCGCGATCACGAAGTCGTCGACCACGTCCGGAGCCTAAACCGGACATGCCGCAGAAGGGTAGAACGTGGTGCAGCTCCGTGGAAGCTCCGGACGAGCTCCCCGACCCGGGTCGCGCAGCCGTGATGCTTCCCGACGCGAGCCGGTCTTCACCTGGAGCACCCGGAGCGGAACCGGATGCTGTCCGACGAGCCAGGGTTTGTCGTCGGAGCACGATCGTCCACCTTTCGGGGCACAATGCACTCAGCGCCGCTGACCGGAAGGGCGGACACGTGCTCGAGGACGAAGAGCAGCTTCGACGTTTCGAGGCGCTCGTGCTTGCCAACCCCGACTTCATCGCCGTGGCCAGCATCGAGGGCAAGGTCGAGTTCCTCAACGCGGCCGGTCGAGCCCTTGTGGGCATCGACCCCGACCATGACGTCACCGAGACGGCCATCTCGGACTACCTCACCGAGGAAGGCCTCGCCGCCAGCTTCGAGGTGGAGCAGCCAGCGGTCGTCCGGGACGGCTTCTGGACCGGCGAGTCGACGCTCCGCGACTGGCGGGGCGGCGGCCCCATCCCCGTCCTGGTCACGTCCTTCGTGCTCGTCGACCCGCGCACCAAGGTTCCGGTCGCGATGGCCACCATCCAACGAGACCTGCGTGAGCTGCGAGCCGCGAACGTCGAAGCGGCCACCGCCACTCGCGCCTTGCAGCGCAGCGAGGAGCTGCACCGGGCGCTGCTGCTGCACATGTCAGACCTCGTCCTGCTCGTCGACCAGGACCTCACGCTGAAGTACGCCAGTCCCTCCTCGTCCCGCATCCTGGGTCACGACGAGGGCAGCCAGCAGGGTCGTTCCGTGCTGGAGCTGGTGCACCCTGAGGAGCGGGACAGGGCTCGGGTGGCCCTCGAGGCCATCTTGGAGCGCCCCGGTGACACCGCGAAGGTCCGGTTGCGGGTGCTCCGCGCCAACGGGGACGCGGTGCACTTCGAGGCCCGCGCCAACAACCTCCTCCACGAACCGAGCATCGGGGGCGTGGTGATCACCGCGCGGGACGTGACCGAGACGGTTGAGGCCGAGCGGGCGCAAGCCAACCTCGCGCGCGTGCTCGAGCTGATCGCGAACGAGGCCCCCGTCGACGACGTGCTCACCGAGGTCGCGAACTGGGTGGAGCGAGAGCTCCCCGACACCCGTTGCACCATCCTGCTCACCGAGGCGGGGGTCCCGCACCGGGTGCTCCGCGACGCCGCCTCGCCGACCATGCCCGATGCCTACCGCGCCGGGGTCGACGGCATGTCGATCGGAGAGCTGGCGTCACCGTGCGCCGTGGCGGTCGGTGAGTCGACGCCCGTACTGGTAGCCGACATCTTCGCGGACCAGCGCTGGAATCAGATGTACCCCCTCGCCGAGGTGTGCGACGTCCGGAGCTGCTGGTCCTACCCCATCAGCTCTCCGGCGAGCGGCGCGACTCTGGGCTCGTTCGCGCTCTATCGCAACGTGCCCGGCCTTCCCGGCGCCGGGGTGGAGGCCGTCGTCGAACGCGCCAGCCACCTGGTCGGCATCACCGTCGACAGGCACCGCTTGCTGGGGCGGCTCGCGCACCAGGCGCAGCACGATGCCCTCACCCTGCTCCCCAACCGGTTGCACCTGCTCCTGAGTCTCACCGAGGCGCTGGACCGCTGCGCGCACGGCGGTCCCACCCCTGCTGTGCTGTTCTTCGACCTTGATCGGCTCAAGGTCATCAATGACTCGCTGGGCCACGACGTGGGCGATGAACTGCTCGTCAGCATCGCCCGCCGGCTGCGTGCCGCGATAGGACAAGAGGATCTGCTGGCCCGCTTCGGCGGGGACGAGTTCGTGGTGCTCTCGACCCGACTGGGTGATGAGGCCGCCATGGCGCACCTCGCTCAGACCCTCCTCCGGGTCATCGCCGAGCCGGTCGAGCTCGAAGGTCGCATCATCGCACCCGCCGCGAGCATCGGCCTCGTCGCCGCCTCCGCCGGACAGACCGCCACCGCCGTGCTGCGCGATGCCGACATCGCGATGTACCGAGCGAAGCAGCGAGGCGGCAACAGCTTCGAGGTGTTCGGCGACCACATGCGCCAGCGGGCGTTCGACCGGCTCGACCTGGAGAACCAGATCCGGCAAGGGATCGCGGAGGGGCAGTTCCGGGTCTACTACCAGCCCCTGGTTGACCTGCGTGACGGCAACCGCATCGTCGGGTTCGAGGCGCTGGTGCGATGGCAGCACCCCGAGCGTGGGCTGCTCGGCCCGGATGTCTTCTTGCAGCTGGCCGAGGAAACCGGCCTCATCCTCCCGCTCGGGGAGTGGGTTCTCAGCACTGCGGTCCACACCGCTCGGCGCTGGCGCGACGAGCTCGGCGGCGACGCCCTGACGATGTCGGTCAACGTCGCCGCTCAACAGCTGTCCTCGTCGAGGCTGCTCGACCTCGTGGCGGAGTCCACCGAGGTTCTGGCCCCGTGGACCCTCGGCCTGGAGCTCACCGAGTCCACCCTGATGGACAACACCGCGGCCGTTCTGCAGACCCTCAACGAACTGGCGGCGACCGGCGCGGACATCAGCATCGACGACTTCGGCACGGGCTTCTCCTCGCTGTCCTACCTGACGCGGCTGCCTGTTCAGCGGCTCAAGATCGACCGCAGCTTCGTGGCCGATCTGGGCACGTCGAAGGCCGCATCGGCCGTCGCCACGACCATCCTGAAGCTGGCAGAGCAGCTCGAGATCGTCGCGATCGCCGAGGGGGTCGAGACCACCGAGCAGCGCGAGCAGCTCGTGGAGATGGGTTGCCAGTACGGGCAGGGCTACCTGTTCGCTCGGCCTGTCCCGGAGGACCAGGCGTTCACGCTCCTCCAGGGGCAGTCACTCGGCTGACGGGAATCCGTCTGGGGCCAGGTTGCTGTGGGGCAGGAACTGGCCACCCTCGGTGGGGCAGGTGAGCTCCCCGTGCCAGCAACAACCCGACCTCGTCGGCGCTGACCGGCGAAGCGAAGAAGAAGCCCTGACCGAGATGGCAGCCCAGAGCCGTGAGCGCCTTCCGCTCCTCCGCGCGCTCGATGCCCTCGGCCGTGACCGTCAGACCGACCTGGTGCGCGAAGGCGATCACGCCGCGTACGAACCGCTGCGCGCGCTCGTCCTTGTCCACCCCCGTGATCAAGGAACGATCGATCTTGATCTCGTCGATGGGCAGCGTTCGCAGCCGGGCCATCGAGCTCATGCCGGCACCGAAGTCATCGACGGACAGCCGGATCCCACGCCCTCGCAGCTGTTGGCAGACCACCAAACTCACGGTCGGGTCATCCAGCGACATCGTCTCGGTGATCTCGAGAACCAGGTCTTGACCGCGCAGTCCGTGCCGGGCCAGCTCGGCAGCGACCTGGTCGGGGAGGTCGGCGCGCGTGAGCTGCGACGGGCTGACGTTCACCGCAACCGTGAGATCGGCGAACCCAGGCAGTCGCTTCCACACGACGAGCGCCGCGCACGCCTGCGCCAGGACCGCCTGAAACAGCTGGTCGATGAGCTGGCACCGCTCAGCCACCGCGACGAACTGCTCCGGCGGCACCTCCTTGCCCTGCGGGGCCCATCGTGCCAAGCACTCAAAGGACAGGATCCGCCCGCTGGCCAGCTCGGTGACGGGCTGGAACGCCACCGTGACCTGCCCGTCGAGCAGCGCCTGTGCCAGCGCTCGTGCGAGCGACTGCTCGTCCTCATCGGTCAGTTGCAGACCGTCGGTGTACAGCAGGACGCCGTTCTTGCCGCGTCGCTTCACGACGTACATCGCCAGGTCCGCGCGGCCCAGCAGGTCATCGAGGGTGGGACTGGGCGAGCCGGCCCCGACCCGGGCGACCCCGATGCTCGCCTGGACGCGCGCCTGGGTGCCCGCGACCAGGAACGGAGCCGCGAGGGTCTGCAGCAGCCTCTCCGCCGCCTGCAGGGGGTCCGGACCGTCCTCGAGCAGGACCGCGAACTCATCGCCACCCAACCGGGCCAGGGTGTCGGCGGCGGACAAGCTCGCGCGGAAGCGGTCGCCGGCCTGCCGCAGCAGCTCATCTCCCGCGGCATGTCCCAACGTGTCGTTGACAGCCTTGAACCCGTCGAGGTCCAGGAAGCAGACCGCAAGCGGCCGCTGGTCACGTCGGTGCAGCTCCAGCGCGTGTTCCACGCGATCGACGAACAACGCTCGGTTGGCCAGGCCGGTGAGCCCGTCGTGGAACGCCTGGTGCCGCAGCTCCGCGTCCCGAGACGCGAGGCCCCGGGCCAGCAGCTGGTTGTCGCGACCGGTCAGGAACTGCCGCACGGAGATGAGCACCACGAGCGTGGCGAGCAGGGCCGCATCCCCGGCTGTCAACGTGCGACCCTCGCTGTAGTGCCACGCGAGCACGCCGACCACGGCCAGCAACGGCAGGTACGGCAGGGCCGCCCCGGCAGCGGCGCCGTCCCGGTCGGCGACCTGGGGCCGGGCCGAACGGGAGGTGAGGGGAGCCAAGGCCAGCAAGCCGAAGGCGAGGATCCAACCGAGGTCGACCGGGTCACCCGTGGCGTACCTGCCCTGCGCCGTGAGGTAGGCGAAGCCGCTGTCGGAGACGGCCATCAGCGCCAGCCCCGCCGCCATGACCGCCAGCGCGCCCTGGTGCGAACGCGAGCGCGGCAGCACGAGCACGCACATCACCAGCACCACGACGTCACCGGCGGGATAAGCCACTGAGACCGACGTGGCGAGAAACGAGCCCCCGCCGGCCTGCACCACGGCACCGAGCGCCGTGAGCCACGAGATCAACCCGATAGCGGACGCCGCGACCAGGCCGTCCAGCACCATCCGGCGCTTGTCGGACCGCGAGGCCCCCGTGGGAAACAGCGCCAGCGCCGTCACGGCACCCACCGGGAATCCCAGGAAGCCGACATCGGCCCACGACGGGAACGGGGTCGTCCGGTGCAGGACCAGCTCGTAGGTCGACCAGATGGCTTCCCCGATGCTCCAGGACAGGCAGCCCGCCGCCACTGCCCACCATGCCGCACGCAGCCGACCCGAGGCCTTGACTGCCGCCAACGCCGCCGCAGCGCTGGCGAGCAGCGCGACAGCGAGCTCGGCCAGGTCATCAAGGGCCCGCGTCACCTGCCCGGTCGCGAAGCAGATCGTGACCGCGACCATGGCCAGCACCGCCAGCACAGCAAGTGCGTACGCAGCGAACTGCCTCAACACCTCGGATCGTGTCCGCACGAGCACTCCTCCGAGCAAGCGTTGGGCTTGCTACGGGGTTGTCGACGGGGCTGACCCCGATCATGATGGTCATTTCTGGTGATCCAGGGTGTGTGGCCCCTTGTGTGACGAACGTGCTGATCGTTCGCTCGCACCGTCCTGGCACTAAGGTCCATGGAGCGGTATCGACGGGCTTCCGAACCAGGACACGCCCCCACCGCACGAATTCACTTCGTGCTGCTTGGGGTCCTCCTTGTCATTGCTCCGCCACTCCGCCGCCGGCCTCGCCGCGTTGGCTCTGGAGGGGACCCTGGGAGTGCGCCTGACCGAGCAGATGCGCGCCTCCTCAGGCCGGCGCCCGAGCCCGAGCGAGATCCGCTCCTGGGACCGCAGCCTGCCGATCCTGGCGAACGACCTCATCCAGGCGGGCCTCGACAAGGTCGAGGTGCTGGTCGAGTTGGGCCTTCCGCTCACGTCGAAGCGCATGGATGTGGTCCTGGCCGGCCAGCACCCGCGGACCCGCGAGGCTTCGTACGTGGTGATCGAGCTGAAGCAGTGGTCCCGCGCTGAGCCCTGGGAGGACGACCCCGAGCTCGTGACCGTGGATGGCCTGCCCGGCGGCCCGCGCCTGCACCCCGTCGCCCAGGTACGCGGCTACTGCGACTACCTCGTCGACTTCACGACGTGCCTTCAGGACACGCCGGACCTCGTCGCCGGCGCCGCCTACCTGCACAACGTCGGCAACGACGCCGATGTCAGGCACCTGTACGACTTCCCGCAGGACGCCCGCGGTCGGCTGTTCACCGGCGCCCGGCGCTCCGCGTGGCTGGACTACCTGCGCACCCGACTCGACCCCGACGTGGCCGGCGCCCCCTACGCCGATCAGCTGCTGTGCTCAGCCATCTCCCCGTCCAAGCAGCTCCTCGCCCTGGCCGCCGAGGAGATTCAGCGACGCACGCAGTTCGTGCTGCTGGCCGAGCAACGCCTCGCCTACGACCTGGTCCTCCACGAGGTCGACCGCGCCAGGGAGGCCGACCGCAAGCGCGTCATCATCGTGACGGGCGGACCCGGCAGCGGGAAGAGCGTCATTGCCCTGTCCCTGGTCGGGGAGCTGGCCCGCCGCGGCCGAAGCGTCCTCCACGCCACCGGCTCGCGCTCCTTCACCCAGACCCTCCGCAAGGTCGCCGGCCACCGCTCCCCTGCCGCGAAGCAGCTCTTCAAGTACTTCAACGACTTCATGGCTGCGGACCGCAACGGCCTGGACGTGCTGGTTCTCGATGAAGCCCATCGGATCCGCGAGACGAGCGTCTCGCGCTGGACCAAGAAGGAGCACCGGGGGGCTGCCCGCCCGCAGCTCGACGAGCTGATCGCCGCCGCCCGCGTCCCGGTCTTCCTCCTCGACGAGCACCAAGTCGTACGACCTGGCGAGTTCGGCACGGTTCACGAGATCGAGGCGTACGCCCACAGCCTCGGACTCGAGGTCCACCGGGTCGACCTGGACGGCCAGTTCCGTTGCGGTGGCAGCGACACCTACGTCCGCTGGGTCAAGGCCTTCCTGGGGATCGCCGAGGAGCCGACCTTCGACTGGAGCGGCGACCCCGGCTTCGAGGTGCGGATCGCCGAGTCCCCCGCCGAGATGGAGGCCTTCCTTCAGACGCGCCTTGACGAGGGTTTCGGTGCGCGGATGACCGCCGGGTACTGCTGGCCCTGGAGCGACCCGCGCCAGGACGGCAGCCTCGTACAGGATGTGCAGATCAACGGGTGGGGAAAGCCCTGGAACCTGAGAGGCGATCGAGGCGTCGGCGGCGCCCCGCCAGCCGCGCTGTGGGCATCCGCCGACGGCGGCTTCAGCCAGGTCGGGTGCGTCTATACGGCTCAAGGCTTCGAGTACGACTGGAACGGCGTCCTGCTCGGCCCTGACCTGGTGTGGCGCACAGACCGGTGGGTCACCCGCCGTGAGCTCAACAAGGACCCCGACTTCCGGAACCGCACCAAGGTCAGCGACCAGGAGTTCGACCGGCTGGTCCGCAACGTCTACAAGGTGCTCCTGACGCGCGGGATGTTGGGAACGGTCATCTACTCGGTCGACCCGGAGACCCAAGAACACCTGCGCGACGCCCTCCGCCCTGCAACCGTCGCGGCGCTACATCGTTCGTGAGCCCAGCGGCATCACGACGCGTTGTCCGCGCACCCACACCCCGCCGGCTCCGCCAACGCCACCGGCGACCGCGAGGCCACCGCCACACTGGCGAACAACGCGTCCACCTGCTCCGACAGCTGATAGGCCGTACGCGATCCCGGCAACCGTGCGCTGACCGCCCGGCTGATCTCGTCGTAGTACCAGAGCGACTTGTGCTCGCAAGCGTTGAACGTCGGCCAGCCGCCCTCGATCGCGATGTCCACCACGATGGACCGGGCGTTGTGCGTCTTGTCCGCGCCCGACACCCGGATCGCGGACAGCGACGCCCCCTGCAGGTGCGCCACATAGGCGAGCTTCCTGACCAACCAGGGCGCCTTCGCCGCTCCGGCCTCCTCGGCCGAGTCGCTGCACTCCATGACCACGGAGCGGACGAGATCGCCGTAACGGGAGGCGATCTCGGCCTCGATGTGCGCACCGGTGTCCTCGACCGCGTCGTGGAGCAGGGCCGCGATGGCCTCGTCCTCCGTGCCCCCGTCCTCCAGGACCAGGGCACTGACCGACATCAGGTGGGACAGGTACGCCACCCGCGTTCCCTTGCGGAGCTGGTCGTGGTGCAGCTCTGCTGCCCAGGCAAGCGCCTCGGTGTAGCGGGAGCCGAGTGGGCCGCAGCCCCGTTGCTCTCTCATGACCTCGACCTTGTCAGACCCCGAGGTTATCGTCAAGACGACGAGAAGTGAGGGAGGCTCATCGGATCAACGGGACGGCGCCGGCGGCGCTCTGGCGGCTTCCCCGAGCTCCTGAAATCTGCCTCTTGCATATCTTCTGTCAGCAGCGTTATGCTCAGCGCAGATCACCGATCAGCCCTTGGAGGCCACCACCTTGCAGACCCTGCCGATCGCCCAGCACGCCAACTTTCACTTCGTCACCCCGCACCTGGCGATCGGCGGGGACCTGCACGCCACGCCGCTCAAGGCGGCTTACCAGCTCAACGAGATCGACAGCCTCGGCATCACGCACATCGTGGACTGCCGGATCGAGTGGAACGACGAGGACCTCCTTGCCCAGCACCTCCCCCACATCGGTTACCTGCACCACGGCATGGACGACGCCGGGCAGGACGTAGCGGCGGCCTGGTTCGACGCGGCGATCGAGTGGATCGACGCCGCGGGACCGAACGCCGTGGTCCTGACGCACTGCCACATGGGCATCAACCGGGGCCCGTCGCTCGGCTTCGCTGTCCTCCTGCACCAGGGCTGGGACGCGGTCGACGCCATCGCGGCGATCCGCAAGGCCCGCCCCATCGCCAACGTCTGGTACGCCGGCGACGCCCTGGCCTGGCACCACAGTCGCCAGGGCACCGAGTCGTACGAGGACCTCGTCCGGCTGCAGGCCTGGCGGTTGGCCAACCCGCTCGACGTCGTACGCATGATCCGCCAGGCCCAAGACGCGGAGAACGACTGACTGTCAAGGAGGCGCGCCCAAACTGTCGGACCCTTTCCGTACAAAGGAAGTACACACAACAACGCCTGGGGGGACATGATGACGGACGAGATCGCGTGGGGACTGCCGCCGGAGCTGGCACCGGACCTGATCGCTCGCGTGGAGCAGCTGCTCGCTGAGGTGACGACCACCAGCGCGCCTGAGCTCGTTATCGACCTCGTCTACCGCGGGCCGCTGTGCGTGGTCTGCCACCAGGCCGGCAAGCTCGGCGGCCACCACGGCGCGGACGGCCACGTCGAGTGGATCCACCGCAGCTGCCATCGGCTGCTTCACCACCGCGGTGAACCACGCCGCACCGAGCTCCGGCGCCTTCGCCGCCTCGACCGCATCACCCTCATGGCCTGCTAGCAGGCCCTGCCTCCGCAAGCCCCGACAAGCCTTGTCGCGGCTCCCCCAGTCATCCCCTGGAGCTGTCCCATGCACCTTTCCACGCACCTCGACTGCGACCTCGTCGCCGTCGAGTCGATGGACGAGCTGACACTGCTCGTCGAGATCACCGCCCCGACCCCGCTCGTCACCGTCACCCGTGTCCCCGCCACCGTTCAGATCGTGCTGGACCGCAGCGGGTCCATGTCCGGTGACCGACTCGAGGGCGCCAAAACCGCGCTGCTGTCGCTCATCGACCGGCTCGAACCGACGGACAACTTGGGGGTTGTCGCGTTCGACAACGAGGTGCAGATCGTCATCCCCGCAGGGCCTCTCACCGACAAGCCCCGCGCCAAGGCCGCCGTCGCGGCTCTCGACGCCGGCGGGTCGACGGACCTGTCCGCTGGGTACCTCCGCGGGTTGCAAGAGGCCCGTCGCGTCGCCACCGCCGCCGGTGCCACGCTGCTGATCGTCAGCGACGGCCACGCCAACGCCGGCGTCACCGACCCGGACTCCTTGGGCTCGGTGGCGAGGGAGGCCACCACCCACGGCGTCACCACCTCCACCCTCGGCTTCGGTCTCGGGTACGACGAGACGCTGCTCGCTGCCCTCGCCGAAGGCGGGCAGGGCAACGCGCTGTTCGCGGAGGAGGCCGACACCGCGACCGCCCTCATCGGCGGCGAGATCGACGGCCTGCTCAGCCAAGTCGCTCAAGCCGCGTCACTGAAGGTGGCGCTCACCCCGCACGTCGACGTGGTGACGCTGCTCAACGACCTACCCACGGTCGCCCTCAGCGACGGCATCATGGTGGAGCTCGGCTCCTTCTACGCCGGCGAGACCCGCCGGCTGGTCCTCAAGCTGGCGATTCCCGCGATCCCGGCGCTCGGCCTCACGGAGGTCGCGTCGCTGCAGCTCACCCACGTGTCGCTGCCCGACCTTGTGCAGCACACGGCCACGATGCCGGTGCACGTGAACGTGGTGCCCGGCGATCAGGCCGCCGGCCGCATCGCCGACCCGGACGTCGTCAGCGAGGCGCTGTTCCAACAGACCCAGCGCCAGAAGAAGGAGGCCGGCCGGCTGCTCTCCCGTGGCGACGCGGCCGGCGCGTCCGCGATGTTCCAGAGCTCGATGCAGGACATCCTGGCCCGCTCCGCCAGCATGCCGGCACCGCAGGCCGCCGCACTCCGTCAGGAGGCCGACCTGCTCGCCTCGCTGTCCGAGGAGGCCATGATCGACGCCTCCCGGGCGTCGAAGATGAACACGGCCGACTACTCCCGCAAGAGCCGCCACCGCGGCCGCGAGACGACCGGCGCCCGCTACCTGCTGCGCTGGGCGTACGGGCACGAGGGCAACCCGATCTCGACCCTCGTGCTCGAGGAGTGGGAGTTGCGGCTGCTGAAGCGCTCTGCGCCGACAGCCGCTGGGCTGCGCCCGTCGCAGGGCCGCATCGTGTCCGCCGAGACGGCGGGCCAGATCGCCGCAGAGCTCGGCACGGAGCACCCGAACTACGAGTTCTTCTCGGCGGCCGAATTCCACGGGGGGATCACGGTCGAGCGGGCGTGAGCCCTTGCGAGGGCCCGCGGCGTGGCCGAGCACGCCGTCGCTACGTCACCGAGCTCCCCTCGACCGGTGAGGTCGTCCTGTCCAACCGCGAGTCTGCTGGGCACGATCGACCACGTGACGTCGCCCGTTCAGGCGTGCCCGGCGACCTGTCCCGTCACCCCTCCGATGCCCACGAACCGGTAGCCCGCAGGCGGTTCGTCCGGGTTCGACCCGTCGCTGACCTGCTCGAACCGGTAGGTGCAGCTGACGTCGTTCTTCTGCTTCCCGCTGCCCTGCGTCGTCACCGTGTTGTCCGTGAAGGTGTCGACGAGGTTGCCCTCGGTGTCGTAGACAATTCCTGTGAACCCCTGGAACGCGTGCGGGACGAACACGAGGTGACCGTCGAGGTCGTGCGCGGGTGTGAACTCGCCGTTGCCCATCGCCACGACCTGGTAGGTCGTGCTGCCACAGGTCAGCGAGAAGTGGTCGCCCTTCGCCGGTGCTGCCGCGGCCGAACCGGCGACCAGTGCCGTAACCATGCCAACGGTCAGCCCGCCGACAAACACGTTCCGGATCACGGTCATGGTCTTCCCCCTCGTCTGGGAGCGACCGCGACGACCGCAGTCGCATCACAACGGACTGTACGGCGGAGCCGCGCCTGTGTGACTGTCGAGTTGACGACATGCTGCGCGACCAAGGGACTACTCCAACTCGGACCGGACGGCCTGGGCGTTCTCCAGGTCGGGCCGGCCATCGCTGCCACCTAGGCTCTGGCCGATGGAACCCGATCCGTTCGCGTTGCCCTGCCATGTCGAGTTCCGCATCGACGCGAGCGACCGCGACTGGCGGTCGATCGGCGTCAAGAGCGCCGACGACGTGTTACGCAAGCAGACCCGCTGCCCCGGGTGCAAGACCAGCTTCAGCGCCTACCTGCGTACGTACGAGCTGCCCACCGGGGTCACGGGCACGGTCGAGTGGGTACGCCCGACGCCGTTCCGCGTGACCGCCGTCCCGATCGGGAGCACGGACCCCTCCATCCCGGTCTGGCAGGACGCCATCGGGGAACCGAGCGGCAGCGTGGCCCTGCCGGACCGGCAGGCAGCGCTCACCGAGTTGCAGTCTCAGGTGGCTGATTTCGGCGCCGCCTGGAACCGCTCGGGGCAGCTCATCACGCCGATCGCCGACCTCACTGCCGACGGCCAGGTCTTCGCCGCGGCCGGGGACCTGCTCCTGGAGCGCCGTGAGAAGTGGAACGCCCAGGACCGCCGGCTCGCGCTGGTCTGGTCGCCACGGCTCCACCGTCCGGTTGTGCTGTGGCACAGCTTCGCGCGGCTGCTGCAGTAGCCCGCTCGGCCTGAGCACCGGTATGCGCGACGAGCTCCTCACCCGCCGGACGCCGCCAACTCCCTCGGAGAAGGGTCCTTCGACCTCTGGATCCCGGGCCCTCCCGCTGCAAGGCTGCACACATGCCCAAGCGCTCACAGATGTCGTTGGTCCCGGTCCCGCCTTCCGTGCCAGCGGCCCGCGCGCCCCTGTCCAAGGAGAGCTACGAACGCACGCTCGTGAAGCTGCAGCGCGAGCTGGTGAAGCTCCAGGAATGGGTGGTACACGAAGGCCTGCGGGTGTGCGTGCTGTTCGAGGGCCGTGACGCGGCGGGCAAGGGCGGCACCATCAAGCGCATCGCCGACCGGACCAACCCTCGAGTGGTCCGGGTTGTCGCCCTGACCAAACCGACCGAGCGCGAGCGGACCCAGTGGTACTTCCAGCGCTACGTCGCCGAGCTCCCGTCTGCCGGCGAGGTCGTCCTCTTTGACCGCAGCTGGTACAACCGGGCCGGCGTCGAACGCGTCATGGGGTTCTGCACCGACGCGGAGTACGAGGAGTTCCTCCGGGCGGCGCCGGCGTTCGAGGCGATGCTCGTGCGTTCCGGGATCATCCTGGTGAAGTACTGGTTCTCGGTCGGCGACGCCGAGCAGGAACGCCGGTTCCAGGAGCGGATCCAGGACCCCCGAAAGCGCTGGAAGCTCAGCGAGATGGACTTGCAGTCGCGGGCTCGCTGGGTCGACTACTCGCGGGCCAAGGATCGGATGTTCGAGCTCACCGACACGAAGCTGTCGCCGTGGTGGGTGGTGCACGCCGATGACAAGCGCCGCGCCCGCCTCAACTGCGTCAGCCACCTGCTCAGTCAGGTGCCCTACCAGGACCTCACCTCCAAGCCGCTCGTCCTGCCGCCACGACAGGCCGACGACTACGTGCGCCCTCCGCAGGCGGAGCAGTCCGTCGTACCGGAGGTGTTCTAGGGGCAGGTCAGAACGGAGACCGGGGCCCGCCCAACAGCGATGCGTTGGCTACGAGCGCGGCCGGTCGAGGAGCCGCGAGAGCACGATCACGCTCACCGTGTGGTCGACGTGCGGATGGTCGCGCACCCGCTCGATGGCCCGCTCCAGGTGCCCGATGTCCGTGGCGAGCATGTGGACCAGGGCGTCCGCGGACCCCGAGACCGTGCAGGCGCCGATCACCTCCGGCACCGCCTCCAGGCTTCGCCGCAGCTCGTGCGGCGACACCGTTCCCTTGCAGTAGAGCTCCACGTAGGCCTCCGTGGACCATCCGAGAGCGCCGGGGTCGATGAGTGCGGTGAAGCCGCGAATGGCGCCCGAGGCGACCAGGCGGTCGACGCGGCGTTTCACGGCGGGGGCAGACAGGCCCACGGTGCCCCCGATCTCCGCATAGGTGGCGCGGGCGTCCTTGAGCAGGCAGCCGATGACCTGTTCATCGATGGTGTCCATGAAGGCCTCACAACAGATCGCCGAATAGGCTGTACACACACAAGAAAAGCACGGATGGTGCGCAACGAACAGCGATTGCTTGCGTGTGAATGGCGTCGTAGCGTCATAGTTGCCAGCAGAAGAGTCCGCTTTCCGCGGAGCCTGCGAGGCCCTTCGCGACCGGAGCCCTCGTGACCGTGCTCAACACCGTTCTCGACGTCAGGCCTGACCACACCACCGTTCCCGCCGGCCGCGTCGCCCGTCCGCGCCGTTACCTGATGTGCCCGCCGGACTACTTCGAGGTCAGCTACGCCATCAACCCTTGGATGAACCCCGACACTGCCGTGGACGTCGCCCTGGCCGGTCGCCAGTGGGAGGCCCTGCGCCAGACCTACCTCGCCCTCGGGCACGAGGTCGAGCTCATCGCCGCCGAGCCGGGACTCCCGGACATGGTGTTCGCCGCCAACGGCGGCCTGGTGGTCGAGGGTCGCGCCCTCGGCGCCCGGTTCACCTACGCCGAGCGCCGGCCCGAGGGCCCGGCGTACCTGCGGTGGCTGTCGCAGGCCGGACTGAAGAGCGCCGTCGAGGCGGTGCACGTCAACGAGGGCGAGGGCGACTTCCTGGCGGTTGGCGGGACCATCCTGGCCGGCACGGGCTTCCGCACCGACCCGGGAGCACACACCGAGGTGCAGGAGCTGTTCGGCGTGCCCGTGATCAGCCTGACGTTGGTCGATCCGCGTTACTACCACCTCGACACCGCGCTGGCAGTGCTGGACGACAGCAACGTCGCGTACTTCCCGGGCGCCTTCAGTGAAGGCAGTCGCGAGGTGCTGCGCCGGCTGTTCCCGGACGCCGTGCTCGCCAGTGCCGAGGACGCCGCCGTACTGGGCCTGAACGCCGTTTCGGACGGCCGCAACGTGGTCCTCGCGTCGGCGGCCGTCGAGCTCGCTCAGGATCTGCGTGACCGCGGGTACGACCCGATCGGCGTCGATCTGTCCGAGCTGCTGAAGGCCGGCGGCAGCGCCAAGTGCTGCACCCTCGAGATCCGCGCATGACCGCGCTGACGGTCGACCTGGACCCGATCGCCCTGGTCGATCGCTACGCCGCTCGCAACTACTCGCCGCTGCCCGTCGTCGCGGCGAGCGCCGCGGGCGCCTGGATCACCGACACGTCCGGCCGCCGGTACCTGGACTGCCTCGCGGCCTACTCCGCAGTGAACTTCGGGCACGGCAACCCGCAGGTCCTGGCCGCGGCCCGCGAACAGCTCGAGAAGGTCACGCTCGTCAGCCGGGCCTTCCACCACGACCAGCTGGGGCCGTTCTGCGCCGAGCTGTCGGCGCTGGTCGGCAAGGAGATGGTCCTGCCGATGAACACCGGTGCCGAGGCCGTCGAGAGCGGCCTGAAGGTCGCCCGCAAGTGGGGGTACGAGGTCAAGGGCGTGCCTGCCGACCGAGCCAACATCGTGGTGATGACCGGCAACTTCCACGGCCGCACCACCACCATCGTGAGCTTCTCCGACGATGAGGCGGCCCGCGCCGGCTTCGGCCCGTTCACCCCCGGCTTCCGCGCCGTGCCGTTCGGCGACGCCGTCGCGCTCGAGGCGGCGATCGACGACGACACGGTGGCGGTGCTGCTCGAGCCGGTACAGGGTGAGGCTGGCGTCATCGTCCCGCCCGCGGCCTACCTGCCCGCCGTACGGGAGATCTGCACCCGTCGCAGGGTGCTGATGATCGCCGACGAGATCCAGTCAGGGCTCGCCCGGACCGGCACCACCCTCGCCTGCGAGCACTCAGGTGTTGTCGCTGACGTCTACCTGCTGGGCAAGGCGCTCGGTGGCGGTGTCGTGCCGGTCTCGGCGGTGGTCGCCGACACCGACGTCCTCGGGGTCCTGCAGCCCGGCCAGCACGGCTCGACGTTCGGGGGCAACCCACTGGCCTGCGCGGTCGGCCGCACCGTCGTGCAGATGCTCGAGACCGGTTACTGGCAGGAGCGCTCAGGCACCCTCGGGACCCACCTGCACGACCGTCTGACCGAGCTCGTGGGCCACGGGGTCACCGAAGTGCGCGGCCTCGGGCTGTGGGCCGGAATCGACATCGACCCGTCCCACGGGAACGCACGCGAGGTCTGCTACGACCTGCTTGCACGCGGCGTGCTGGCAAAGGACACGCACGGCAGCACCGTGCGGCTCGCCCCGCCTCTGGTCATCGAGAAGGCCGAGATCGACTGGGCAGTCGACCAGCTCCGCGACGTCCTGGCGGCCAGGTCATGACCGTCCTCGACCTTCCTGTCCAGACGGAGCGGCCAGGTGCGACCGCACTCCGGGCTGCCCTCTCGCAGCTCGCGGGGGCTGTCGACTTCCTCGGCCTCGACACCGGTATGCACGAGACGCTGGCCATGCCGAGGCGCTCGCTGACCGTTGCGGTTCCGCTGCGGCGTGAGGACGGGACGAGCACGGTCCTCACCGGATATCGCGTCCAGCACAACCTCGCGCGCGGTCCGGCCAAGGGCGGCATCCGCTTCCACCCGTCGGCCGACCTCGACGAGGTCACCGCGCTCGCGATGTGGATGACCTGGAAGTGCGCGCTGGTCGGCCTCCCCTACGGCGGCGCCAAAGGCGGCGTCGCGGTCGACCCGAGCGCCCTCACCCGGCTGGAGCTCGAGCGAGTCACCCGACGCTACGCCAGTGAGATCTACCCGCTGATCGGTCCGGACAAGGACATCCCGGCGCCCGACGTCGGCACCGACGAGCAGGTGATGAGCTGGATCATGGACACCTACTCGGTCCAGACCGGCCACACCGTCCCGGACGTCGTGACCGGCAAGCCGCTGGCCCTCGGCGGCTCGGTGGGCCGGGCCGGTGCGACATCACGCGGCGTCGCGCTGACGACACTGGCCGCGCTGGCCAGGACCGGGAAGTCTCCGGACGGACGCACGGTCGCGGTGCAGGGCTTCGGCAAGGTCGGGGCCCTCGCGGCCCAGTATCTCGCCGACGCCGGGTGCCGCGTGGTCGCCGTGTCCGACGTGCACGGTGGCTGCTTCCGGGCCGGCGGTCTCGACGTACCGACGCTGGTCGCTGCGGCTCGGCACGGTCAGCCGGTCGCGGCCGCACCCGGCACCGATCGGCTCTCCGGCCCGGAGCTGCTCGAGCTCGACGTGGACGTCCTCGTGCCGGCCGCCGTCGAGGCCGTGCTCACCGAGCGCAACGCCCACCTGGTCCGCGCCTCGTTGGTCGTCGAGGGCGCCAACGGCCCGACGACACCGGAGGCCGACGAGATCCTCCGAGATGCCGGCTGTCAGGTCGTGCCCGACATCCTGGCCAACGCCGGTGGCGTGGTCGTGTCCTACCTGGAGTGGGTGCAGAACCGGCAGTGCCTGCCCTGGACCGAAGCCGAGGTCGACATCCGACTCACGGCCATCATGCGGACCGCCTTCGACGAGGTGACCACACTTGCCGACACGCGTCGGCTCACCCTCCGGCAAGCGGCGCATGTCATCGGCGTCCAGCGCGTTGCCGACGCGCACCACCGGCGCGGCCTCTACCCGTGACCGGTCCCCGAAGAAGCTGATGGCCCGGGACGCCGGCACCGCCGTCCCGCCTCCCCAGCGGGGTGCGCGCTTCGACCTGCGTCGCGCAGTGCTGCTTCATAGACTCCGACCAGACCTTCGAGGACCGTTTGCCTATCCCCCCGAGGAGAGCCATGGAAGCCAGCGGAGTCACCGAGTCCAGCCTGTCGCGGCTGCGTCGCTGGAACCTCGGGCTCAGCTTGCTGCACGGCCTGCAGGTGGTCGCCGTGCTCCTGCTGGCCAAGGGTTTCGCCATCACCGTCACGTCGCAGTTCCCGGCCGGGCCACCGGGCACCACGACCCCGGCGCCCGAGGCGTTGTTCGACGTCGAGGTGGGGCCTGTCATCGCGGTGTTCCTGGCGCTGGCCGCGCTCGACCACCTGCTCACCGCGACCACGTTCCGCTCCCGCTACGAGAGCGACCTGCGTGCAGGGCTGAACCGGTTCCGGTGGATCGAGTACTCCGTCAGCGCCACGCTCATGGTGATCCTCATCGGCTTCTACAACGGGCTGACCGGAATCACCGAGGTGGTGCTGGTCATCGGCGCCAATGTGGCGATGATCCTGTTCGGCTGGCTGCAGGAGCTGATGAACCCGCCGGGCAGGACCCACACCACGATGTTGCCGTTCTGGTTCGGCTGTGTGGCCGGTGCCGCGCCCTGGGTGGCCATCGTGGTGAACCTGATCGGCGCCAGCAGCAGCACCACCAACGACGTGCCCGGGTTCGTCTACGGCATCGTCGGGTCGCTGTTCGTGTTCTTCATGAGCTTCGCGCTCAACCAGTGGCTGCAGTACCGCCGCGTCGGCAAGTGGGTCGACTACGCCTACGGCGAGAAGGTCTACCTCGTGCTCAGTCTGGTCGCGAAGTCCGCCCTCGCGTGGCAGATCTTCGGCGGATCGCTCGCTGGCTGACCCCGCTTCGACAACGGACCTGAACACCGCTCAGCAGGTGTCTCTCAGGGCCGCGGCCGGACGGGGTTCCGGCACCCGATGTTCCTGCGCCGGCCGCAGCTCGGTGATGACGGTACGGTCGCCGGTCGCGTGGGCCTTGACCTGGTACATAGCCAGATCGGCCGCGTGCACGAGCTCGCCGGCGCGGCCGGCGTCGAGCAGCAGCGCACCGCCGATGCTGATGCGGGGCTCGAGGGGGAGATTGCCGATCACGGCCGGTGCCTGCACAGCGTCAGCGAGTCGGCGAGCCACGTCGTGCGCCTCCTGGATCCCCGAACCTTCCAGCAGAATCGCGAACTCGTCGCCGCCGAGGCGAACGACCATGTCGTCGTCCCGGACCTGGGCCAGCAACCGCTGGGCAACCAGGGCGAGCAGTCCGTCCCCCACGTGGTGGCCGTGCCGGTCGTTCACGGCCTTGAACCCATCCAGATCGCCGTAGAGCAGCGCCACCGGCTTGCCCGACCGGCGCTGACGCGCGATCGCCGCTTCCAGCCGGATCTCGAACAGCCGGCGCTGTGGCAAGCCGGTCAACGGGTCGTACAGCCGGTGCTCGGCGAGCGTCTGGAGCGCCTGCTGACGCTTGTGGTGGAACAGCACCAGCAGGGCCACCACCAGCGTCAACAGGACCACCAGCGCGAACAGGTCGCGCTGCCGCCCAGCTTTCAGCGCCCCGGAGAAGGCGGCTTCGTGCTGCACGGTGAGGACGGTCCAGCCCTGCGCGGTCTGGCCATAGGTCACGACCGAGGACCGACCGGCAACCCGAGCATGCACGGTCCCAGCGCCGGTCGGCAGGACCACGGCGCGCCCTGCGGGCCCCGACAGACCCGTAAAGCGCTTGCCGACCGCAGCCGCGTCCCCGGAGGCAGCGACGTACCCGGCACTGTCCAGGACGTACGGCTGAGCTGACCGTCCCAGGTTGAGCTTCTCGTCGTAGCCCTGCAACGGCCACTGGTGCACGTCGGCGTAGCTCACCAGCAGCGCGACCGCCTTCCCGCCACGGCTGATCGGGACAGCAAACGCGACCACCGACGTACGGCCGGCCGGCATGACCCCTGACAGGCCCGGCCGACCGGACAGCAACGCGGCCCGCATCGGCGCGTAACCCGGGTCGCCGGCCGGTGGGAGCGAGCCAGGTGAGGAGGCGTTCAGCGGCACGCCGGTGAGCGTCACCAGGGCCGCGCCGTAGGACGTGAGAGGGGCGGACGCCACCTCACGCCGGAGCCTCTCGGTGTCCGCAGGATCCCCCACCTTCAGCGACCATGGGGTCTGATCAGCAGCTGTCTGAGCAGCCAGGAACGTGAAGGCCATGTACTGGCTCGTCAACCCGGCCAGCGTCGACTGCAACTCACTGCGGTCCGCGCCGTGAACAGCGCTGACCCGTCGCGAGGTGTCCACCTGCGTCCAGGCCGCCACCCCGCCGAGAGTCCCGACAATCAGCAGGCTGCACACCAACAGCAGCACACGTCTCATGCCGACCCCGCATCTCGTCAGACCCGACCTCGCTCCAGCGGACCCGGCTTCCCGTGCATCGGACCCCCACCCGGACGAATGAAACAAACTGTCAAAGATGGTCCCTTGTGACCATCCTTCCGACAGGCGGTTCCCGGAGCGATCGAGGTCGTCAGGTCGCCTGGTAGGTCAGCCAGCTGTGGCAGAGCCACCAGGCGTCGACGCCGCCGAACGTCGTGTGCGGGTCGATGCCGGTGGCGGCCGTGAACCGCTGGACTCGGTTGCGGACGGTGTTGGGATGCACGAACAGGGGGCCGGCCGCGCTAGGGACGTGCCGGTCTGCCTCGAGCCAGGCACAGACCGCGCGGGCCACCTCCTCGACGCCGGTCCCGAGCGCTTCCCAGGCGGCCTGGTGCCGGGCGAGGAGGACAGCGGCCAGGTCGGCACGGTCGTTGATGGCCGCGAGCGTGGCCACGTCGGCGGCATGCACCAGGCCTGTCCTCCCGGTGGCCTCTGCGGCGGCCAGCGCATGGGCGGCAAGACGCCGGGCGGCGGCGAGCTCCTCGGGTCCGGTGGGTCCGGCAAGGCCGGCGCGACCAGCGACCGTCGAGAGGGTCGGTTCCCGGGTCAGCACGCCGACGAGCAGTCCGTCCACGTGCGCCTGCAGGTGCACGCGCTTGTACGTCTCGCCGGTGCGGGCGACCAGCACCCACAGCCCACCGGCGGTCGGCAGCCCGGCTTCGGCGGCGGCGAGCGCGGCCACCGAGCCGCCCTCGAGCAGCCGCCGGACCACCGCCTCGTCGCGTTCCACCGCCGGCCGGGTGGGGTCCACCTCGGCCGCCCGGTGCGCCACGATGAGCCGCGCGCGCACCGCGTCCGACCAGTCGTCGTACAGCTCGCGAGCGTCCAGGAGCAAGCCGCTGGGAACACCGTCCCGCGCGGCCCGCTGCCGCGCCCGCGACCAGATCGCCCGCTCGACCACATGGATGGCGCCCAGCACCGCCTCCACGGGAACACCCTGCCGAGCCCGCGCGGTGCCCAGCTCGGCCACGAAGGACAGCTCCGCCTCGGTAGGGCGGCGGCGCGCCGCGATCGCCCGGGTGGCGGCAGCGAGCAGCACCCGGGTGTGGCCGGCGATGTCCGCGGGAGGCAGGACACCGATCTCGCGGACCATGGTGCGCACGCCGGCGACGACCGACGGAAGGAGGTCGTCCTCCCCGACGACGCCTTCGATGAGGTCGATGACCTGGGCCCAGTCGTGCTGCGGATGCATGAGGCACAGTCTTCCGGTGGTTGTGTCCGCTCACAAGCAAGGGGCCGAACCGCGTCCTGCAGGCCAAGGACCGCGCCGCGGAGCGACCTCTACGTTGGAGCATCCCACAAGACAGGAGGCGCTCGTGACTGCTCGCTGCCGCGTGGCCGTGCTCGGCGCGGGAGCCGCCGGTCTGGCGACGACCAAGGCCCTGCTCGACGCAGGCCTCGAGGTCGTGACCTACGAGCGGGGCGACCGTCCCGGTGGGCTGTGGGCTCGCGACAACAGCAGCGGACTGTCCCCGGTGTACGCGTCCTTGCACACCAACACCAGCAAGCGCCGCACCGAGTTCGCCGACTTCCCCATGCCTGACGCCTGGCCGGACTACCCCTCCGCCGACCTGGTCGCGAGCTACCTCGCGGACTACGCCGCGACGTTCCGCCTGCTGCCCCACCTGCGTTGGCAGAACACGGTCACCGCCGTCGAGCGCGCGAGCTCCGGCTGGTGCGTCACTACCGAAGAAGGCGGGTCTGAGACCTACGACGCCGTCGTGGTCGCCAACGGCCACAACTGGGACCCGAAGTGGCCCGAGCCGGCCTACCCCGGGACGTTCATCGGCACGCAGCTGCACGCCCATGAGTACCGGCACGCCCAGGTCTTCCAGGACCGCCGGGTCCTGGTGGTCGGGATGGGCAACTCCGCGATGGACATAACCGTCGACGCGTCGTACGTCGCACGTGGGCCGGTGCTGCTGTCGGCCCGCCACGGTGTCCATGTCGTCCCGAAGTACCTGTTCGGTCGTCCCGCGGACGCGACGGGAGGCGCGCTGGCGGTCCTGCCGTGGAAGCTCCGGCAGCGGCTCGCCGAGGCGTTGCTGCGACTGGCCGTGGGGCGGCCGGAGAGCTACGGGCTGCCGGCACCTCGGGGTGGGCTGTTCGAGAGCCACCCCACGATCAGCGACACGATCCTGCACCGACTGACCCACGGCGAGGTCGCTCCTAGGCCCGGCATCGAACATCTGGACGGCGACGGGGTCGTGTTCACCGACGGCCGTCGGGACCCGGTCGATCTCATCGTGTGGGCGACCGGCTACCGGGTTCGCATGCCGTTCCTCCCGACGCGCTGGGTCGGCGAGGACCCGGAGCGGCTGCGGCTGTACAAGCGGGTGTTTCACACCGAGGACCCGAGCCTGGCCTTCGTCGGGCTCATGCAGTCCACCGGCTCGGCGCTGCCGGTCGTCGAGGCGCAGGCCAAGCTGGTCGCTGCGTTCCTCGGCGACGCCTACGCCCTGCCCTCGGCCGCCGAGCAGCGGCGAGCCGTGGACGACGCGCTCTCGGCGGCAACCCAGAGGTGGGGCGCGGACAGCCGCCCCATGATGCGCATCGACATCGACGCCTACTGCGCCGACCTTCCCCGTGAGATCGAGGCCGGCCAGGCACGCCGGCGACGGGGTACTGGTCGTGCGTTCACCCACGCCGCAGCACTGGAGAGCCACGCATGAGCACGAACAGGGACGCCACCGGACTCCGGGTCCTGGTCACCGGTGCCTCCGGCACGTTCGGCCAGGCGATCTGCCGCCGCCTCACCGACCTCGGCGCGCACGTCATCGGGCTCGACCTCAACCCCAGCCCTGACCCAGGCATCACCGTGCTGCCGTGCGACCTCACCCAGGACACCTCCGTCAGCGAGGCGGTGTCCAGCGCGCTCGCGCGGCTCGGCGGCCTCGACCTCCTCATCAACAACGCCGGGATCGGCGGGCCTGCCCCGGCCGAGCAGCCCCCAGGGGCCGAGGTACGTCGACAGCTGGAGATCAACCTGCTCGGGACGTGGCGGACCACGGCTGCGTGTGTCGACGCCCTGGTCGCCTCCCGCGGGCGGGTCGTCATGCTCGCGTCGCGGATGGCCGTGATGCAGCTCCCGTTGGCAGCCGCCTACGGCGCCTCGAAGCGGGCCATGGTCGCCTACGCCGACGCGTTGCGCCTGGAGGTCGGCACCCACGTCGGCGTCACCTGCGTCTACCCCTCGGCGGTCCGCAGCCCCATCCACGACTCCACGGCGGCAGCCGGGCTGTCCCTGGAGGGCATGAGCCAGTACGAGCCCCTTGAGGGGGTCGTCGACGCGGTGCTCCGGGCCGCTCTCGGGCGCCGGCTCAGGCGCGACCTGCCCACCACCCGACGGGGCGCCGTCGAGTTCTTCCTCGCCCGCCACCTGCCCTCGGTCACCGATCGGATCGTGGCTCGCACGCTGGCCGGCCGGGTGCGTTCCGGAGCCTTCGACGACGCCGACCTGGCCGCCGGTGTCGTCGCACGTCACGCCCGCCGGCCCTGACCCCTCGCCCGCGGGTCGCACGAGGTCGCTCAGGTCAGGTCGGGCACACTCCCCGAGCGCTCGCTGCGCAACCGGCCCACCCCGCGTGCACCGACCGCGCCTGCGGCGCTGCGGGAGGTCGGACGCACCAGCGACACGAAGACGCCCACCGCGAGCAGCAGGGTGGCCAGCAGGGCCGGCCACGGCCGGTCGGTCACGGTGGCGGTGGCGATGCCCCTGGCACCGGCGAGCGCCGGTGGCACGGCACCGACCG
>JBKJVH010000185.1:0-27547 GCA_046590985.1 Mycobacteriales bacterium | reverse complement strand
TCGACGACGTGTACGGCGACTGGGACGCGGTGAAGGCCTCGATCGCTGCGCCCCGTCGGATGGACACCGACGTCAAGGCGGCGCTGGCCAAGGCACCGGGAAGGCTGTCGGAGAAGGACGCGCTGTCGCTCCTGGTCGCCGAGGGCGACGACCTGGAAGCGGTGGTCCGCTGGGCCGACGAGGTGCGTCGCGACACCGTCGGCGACGAGGTGACCAGGAGCGACAGCGCGTCCTTCTCCGACAGGCTTCCCGGCGCCTTGGCCAGCGCAGCCTTGACGTCGGTGTCCATCCGACGGGGCGCAGCGATCGAGGCCTTCACCGCGTCCCAGTCGCCGTACACGTCGTCGAAGTCGCTGCGCCGGTCGCTGCTGCGACCGGCGGTGTCGACGGTCGCGTGCAGGTCGGTGCGCCCGCTGGAGACGAGGCCACCGTCGGGCTCCTGCCACGGCAGCCCCTTCGGCAGCACGTCGTTGGCGAGCCCCGCGTCGTTGCGGAGGGCCTCGACGTGCCTGGCCAGCCGCGGGTCGAGCCAGGGCTCCTGCAGGTAGGGCGCATGCGCTGTCAACCGCTCGGTCAGCGCGAAGCCACTGGCCGCCGACGCCGCTGCGAGGTCGTCCAGGTGCGGCCAGGGCCGCTCCGGGTTGACGTGGTCCGGCGTGAGCGGCGAGACCCCGCCCCAGTCGTCCACGCCGGCCCTGAGCAGCGCCGCCGTCTCGACGAGGTCCACCAGGTTCGGCGGCGCCTGGACGCGCATCCGCGGGCCCATCACCAGCCGGGTGACAGCGATCGCGGCGAGGAACTCCTCCAGGGGCGTGTCGTCCACGTGCCGCATGGCGGTGTCAGGCTTGGCGCGGAAGTTCTGGACGATCACCTCCTGCACGTGGCCGTGCCGCTTGTGCGAGGCGCGGATCGCGAAGATGGTCTCCGCCCGTTCACGCAACGACTCCCCGATCCCGACGAGAAGGCCTGTGGTGAAAGGGATCGCGTGGCGACCGGCGTCCTCGAGAGCCTGCAGCCGGACAGCCGGGAGCTTGTCCGGCGAGCCCTTGTGCGCGGGCACGTCGGCGGTGGTCTCCAGCATCATGCCCATGCTCGGCGCGACCGGCTTCAGGCGCTGCAGCTCCGCCCAGGTCATCACGCCGGGGTTGAGGTGCGGCAGCAATCCGGTCTCCTCCAGCACCGCCACCGCGCAAGCCCGGACGTAGGACAGCGTGTCGTCGTAGCCGGCCTCGTCGAGCCACTCCCGCGCCGCCGGCCAGCGCTCCTCCGGCCGGTCACCGAGGGTGAACAGCGCCTCCTTGCAGCCGAGGGCCGCGCCCTCCCGCGCGATGTCCAGCACCTCCTCCAGGCTGAGGTAGGGCGCCGGCACCTTGGCGGGACTGGTGGCGAACGTGCAGTAGTGGCAGCGGTCCCGGCACAGCCGCGTCAGCGGGATGAACACCTTGCGGCTGTAGGTCACGGTTCCCGGCCGACCGAGGTCGGCGAGCCCTTGGTCCCGGACCCGGGCCGCTGCCTCGCACAGCCGGTCGAGGTCCTCGCCGCGGGCGGCCAGCAAGATGGTGGCCTCGTCGACGTCGAGGACCTTCCCGTCACGGGCGCGCGCGAGAGCCCGGCGCAGGCCTGGGACGGCTTCCATACCTGGACCTTACGTGGCGAGCTGCTGCCCGGTCGGCAGCACCGCCAGGTCAGCCGCGGCCCGGCCGGCGGCGTAGCCGTACCCGTTGCTGACCGAGACCTTGTGGGAGGTGGTCCGCGGGAACAGCTGCTCGCGCGCCGACTCGACCCGCTCGGACTGGGCCTTCAGCACTGGGACCAGCTGCGCCCCGGAGGCGTGGGCAACGTCGTCGGTGACGTGCTCGTTCGCCGACGCCAGCCGCTCCCCGATCCTCGTCCCGTACGCCACCAGGAACGACTGACGGAACGACCGCTGCCGGTCCGCGCCGCGCTGCGCACCGTGCAGCATGGCCCGGGTGGCCTGAACGAGCAGCGAGGTCACCACCACCTCGGTCCCCGCCAGGTCCGGCTCGTCACCGAGGACCGTCATCATGCCGAGCTGGTCGTTCCAGACGCCGGTGCACCGGTTGGCCTTGGCGACCGCGCTGACCAGCAGCGCCTTGGCGCCGGCGTAAGGGGCGTCCAGCCAGATGCGCCGGGCGGTCGCCGGCTCCACGTGGTCACCCTCGACGACCAGCCGTTCCAGGCTGTACCGGGTCATCAGCTCCTGCGCCTTGGCCGACAGCGCCTCGGCCTCGTCGTCGAACTCGGTCGACTCCGCCTTGGCCAGCAGCGCCCGCACCCGGGCCAGCATCTTCTGATCAACCGGCTGTCGGTGCACGTCCTGCGGCCGGGCCGCGCCGGGGATCGCCATCAGCGGGGCGATCCGGCCCAGGGAGGCGAGCAGCGCGAACAGCTCCAGCGCAGTGGTCACCGCCCCGACCAGGTCACCGGGGCCCTTGCCGGGACCGCGCACGCCGAGCTGCCAGACCAGGAGCGCGTTGGCGTCCGGCGGCCAGCTCACGACCGCGCCCAGCTCGTCGAGCTGGTCCTGCCAGCGCGCGTCGACGGTCGCCACGGCATAGGGGCGCATCGCCTCGGCCAGCAGGTGCGCGAGCACGCCCACGTGCTCCCTGGCCAGCGTGCGGCGCGTGACCTGGTGCAGGTCGACGGGCTGCCAGCCCCGACGCCAGCAGTGCAGCAGCCCGTCCACGACCACTGCCACCACCGCCTGCAGAACGCTGGGTACGCCCCAGGCGGGGCTGGTGAGCACGGCGACCGCGCACTCCTCAGCCGCGTGCACGTCTCCGTTCGCCGCTGCGAGGCCGGCCGAGCTGAGCAGCTGCACCAGGTCGCCAGCAGCGTCCGGGGCGGTCCGCGGGCGCCGATCGTCCCGGTGCTGCTTGCGCTGCTTCGCGGCGCGGCGCTCCCGGTTGTTCTCGCCCACTCTGGTCTCCCTGGCCTCGAAGGGCACGACGCTAGTGCGGCTGGCCAGCTGGCCGAGGCGGCCCTGTGGACAACGGCTGGGAGACTCACCTCATGCGCGCCTGGGGAGTGTGGGGACTCGGCCTCGCCGCCTACGTCGTCGCCGTCTTCGATCGCGCGTCCCTCGGCGTCACCGGCGTCGCCGCGCAGCACCGCTTCGGCGCCTCGGCCGCCCAGCTCGGCCTGTTCGGGGTGCTGCAGCTTGCCGTGTACGCCGCCCTGCAGGTCCCTGTCGGGGTGCTACTGGACCGGTTCGGGTCCCGACGTCTCCTCGCCAGCGGGGCGGTCTTCCTGGCTCTGGGCCAGGTGCTGCTGTCGCAGGCCCACACCGTGGGCGGAGCGGTGCTCGCCAGGGTCCTCGTGGGGGCCGGCGACGCGATGACGTTCACCTCGGTGCTCCGGCTCGTCGGGATGTGGTTCCCGCCGGCCCGGGTGCCCCTCATGACACAGCTCACCGGACTGCTGGGGCAGGCCGGTCAGGTCGCCGCGGCGTACCCGCTGGTGCTCGTGCTGCGTACCGCGGGATGGTCCAACGCGTTCCTGTCGGCCGCGGCGTTCGGCGCGCTGGTCGGAGCCGTCACGTTGATCGCGGTCCGCGACAGCCCGACCGCCGTCGAGGCACCGGTCCCACTGCACCTGCCGCACATCCGGGAACAGCTCCGCAGCGCCTGGCGCGAGCCCGGTACCCGACTGGGGCTCTGGACCCACTTCACGACACAGTTCTCCGGGACGGTGTTCGCGCTGCTCTGGGGCTACCCGTTCCTGGTGGTCGGGGAGGGCCGGACGCCCACGGAGGCGGGCCTGCTGCTGACCTTGCTGGTGCTCGTCGCGGTGGCCGTCGGACCGGTGCTCGGGCATCTCGTCGGGCGGTGGCCGTTGCGCCGCTCCTGGCCGGTCCTGGCGATCGTGGGCGCCACGGCTGCCGCGTGGACCGTCGTGCTGGCCTGGCCCGGCCGCGCCCCGCTGCCCGTGCTGGTGCTGCTGGTCGTCGTCCTGGCGACGAACGGGCCTGCGTCGATGGTCGGCTTCGACTACGCCCGCACCGAGAACCCGCCCGGCCGGATCAGCAGCGCGACCGGGATCGTCAACGTGGGCGGCTTCGTCGCCGCGCTGCTGACGATCGCCGCGATCGGGCTGATCCTCAGCGCCCTGGGCGGCACCACCCTGGGTGACTTCCGGATCGCGATGTCCGTCCAGTACGTGTTCTGGGGGTTGGGTCTGCTGCTGTTCCTGCGGGCCAGGCGCGAGGTTCGCCTCGAACGCGGACTGGTCCTGGACGGCTTCGCCACCGCCGTCAGGCGCCGGGCGCGCGAGCGGTCCCGCCGCGACTGACAGACTGCCGTCATGCGCATCGTTGCCCTCGCGGGCGGTATCGGCGGGGCTCGCTTCCTCCAGGGCGTGCAGCACGCCGAGCCCGCTGCCCACCTGACCGTCATCGTCAACACCGGCGACGACACCACCCTGTACGGCCTCCGGATCTGCCCCGACCTCGACACGGTCATGTACACCCTCGGCGGCGGCATCGACACCGGCCGCGGCTGGGGTCGGCAGGACGAGAGCTGGCACGCCAAGGAGGAGCTCGCGGCCTACGGCTCGCCCACCGCCTGGTTCGGCCTGGGAGACCGGGACCTCGCCACCCACCTGCGCCGCACCCAGCTGATGCTCGGCGGCCGGACCCTCACCGAGGTCACCCAGTCGCTGTGCGAGCGGTGGCGGCCGGGCGCCATCCTGCTGCCCATGAGCGACGTGCAGGCCGAGACGCACGTGACCGTGACCGAGGGCGGCACCCGCCGCGCCATGCACTTCCAGGAGTGGTGGATCAAGCACCGGGCGGCGCTGCCCGCGGAGCACATCAACCTCGTGCACCACAACGACCTGCTCCCCGCCCCCGGTGTGCTGGAGGCGATCGAGGCCGCCGACGTGGTGCTGCTCCCCCCCTCCAACCCGGTCGTCAGCATCGGCACGATCCTGCAGGTCGAGGGGGTCCGTGATGCCCTGCTCGCCAAGCGGGTCGTGGGGCTCAGCCCGATCATCGGCGGTTCCCCCGTACGCGGCATGGCCGACGCCTGCCTCACCGCGATCGGCGTCGAGACCTCCGCCGAGGCAGTCGGGCGGCACTACGGCGACCTGCTCGACGGCTGGCTCGTCGACAGCTCCGATGCGGGTGCCGACGTGCCCGGCGTCGAGGTCCGCGCAGTGCCGCTGTTCATGACCGACCTCGAGGCCACCGCCGAGATGGCGCGGGCCGCGCTGGACCTTGCCGGTGCTTGAGGTCCATCCCGTCCTGGGGCTGCCCGACATCCGCCCGGGCGATGACCTCGCGCAGCTCTTGGCGGACGCCTTCCCCTACCAGGCAGGCGATGTCGTCGTCGTGACCAGCAAGGTCATCAGCAAGGCCGAGGGCCGGCTCATCCCCGCCGGCTCGGACCGGGAAGCCACCCGGCTGCAGGCCGTGGAGGACGAGACCGTCCGGGTCGTGGCCCGGCGCGGGACGACCACGATCGCCGAGACCCGGCACGGGCTGGTGATGGCGGCGGCCGGCGTCGACGGCAGCAACGTCCGGGGCGACGAGATCGCCCTGCTGCCGGTCGATCCCGACGCCTCCGCCCGTGCGTTGCGTGCCCGGTTGCACGAGCTCACGGGCGTCAGCGTGGCAGTGGTCGTCAGCGACACGATGGGACGCGCCTGGCGGGTCGGCCAGACCGACCAGGCCATCGGCGTGGCCGGCATCTCCCCCGTACGCGACAGCCGTGGCTCGACCGACAGCCACGGCCACCTGCTCGAGGTCACCGAGATCGTGGTGGCGGACGAGCTGGCGAGCGCCGCCGAGCTCGTGAAGGGCAAGGCTGCGGGCGTCGCCGCAGCTGTGGTCCGTGGGTTGAGCTACGACGACGACGGCCGGCCTGCGACGGCCCTCACCAGGCCGTCCTCCGAGGACATGTTCCGGCTCGGCACCCGCGAAGCGCAGGCCGAGGCGCTGTCGCTGCGCCGAACGGTGCGGTCGTTCACCTCCGCCCCCGTCGACCGCACGGCGGTGCTCCGGGCAGTTGCGGCCGCGATCACCGCACCGGCTCCGCACCACACGACCCCGTGGCGCTTCGTGCTGGTGGAGTCGCGCCGGGACGAGCTGCTCCACCGGATGGCAGCGGGCTGGGCTGCGGACCTCCGCGCCGACGGCTTCACGGAGGAGCAGGTGGCACGTCGGCTCCGTCGTGGGGACGTGCTGACCCAGGCGCCGTACCTCGTCGTCCCCTGCCTCGTCCGCGACGGCGCGCACGACTACCCGGACGCCCGGCGGGCCTCGGCCGAAGAACGGATGTTCGTGGTGTCCGGCGGCGCCGGCGTCCAGAACTTCCTTGTCCAGCTGGCCATCGAGGGCCTGGGGAGCGCTTGGGTCAGCAGTGCGCTGTTCTGCCCCGAGGTGGTGCGTGAGGTGCTCGACGTGCCGTGGGAGCCGCTAGGCGTCGTGGCGGTCGGGCACCCGCTCGCCTCCCCTGCTGCTCGGGATCCCCGCGACCCCGAGGCGTTCGTGGTCCTGCGCTGAGCTTCAAACAAGAACCCCACCCGGGGAGCCTTGGGGGTACTACCCGGGTGGGGCTGATCAACATCATGCACGATGATCATGAGATCTGACAAAACGCCCTGTCAGATGTGCCGATGATCCTGGATCGTCAGCCTTGGCCCGAATCGTGGCAGTGCGGCACCACTGAGCTCGAGAAGCCGGACGACCCGCCCGCGGTGCGGACGCCACGGTTCCAGCAGGGCCACCATCTCCGCGTCGTCGACAGGGGCACCGACCAGCGCCCAGCCGACGTGCCGAGCGAGGTGGTAGTCCCCGACGCTCAGGGCGTCCGCGTCCCCCAGCGCCCGCACGGCGACCTCGGCAGCCGTCCACTCTCCCACCCCGGAGACCGCGCGCAGCCGCGCCAGTGCGGCGGCCGGAGCCATCCCCGCGGCTTCTTCCAGCCGGCCGGCGACGCGGGCGGCCGCCAGGACCGTACGGGCTCGTTGCGGGTCGACGCCGGCGCGGTGCCACTCCCAGGAGGGGATCCGGCGCCACACCTCGGGGGCGGGCGGTACCCGCATCCCCTCGGGTGCCGGACCGGGCGCCGGGTCGCCGTAGCGCAGCACGAGCCGGCGGAATCCGGCACGAGCCTCCTTGCCGGTGACCTTCTGCTCCAGGATGGCCGGCACCAGCTGCTCGAACACCCGGTTCGTACGCGGGATCCGCAGGCCTGGGTGCCGCCGGTGCGCTTCCTCGAGCAGCGGGTGCCCGGGCACGAAGCCGGCGAGGTCGTCGCGGGCACCCAGCAGGTCGGGCAGCCCTGCGAGCACCCACTCCGCCCCCGGTCCCCAGGCCTGGCAGGCGATCTCGGTCGGCCCCCGCTGCGCGATCCGGTAGGTCGCGGCCCCGTCGGGGGTCAGCGTCGTCCGCCACAGGGAGCCGTCGGCATGGACCTGGTGCGTCGGGTCGTACCGGCCCCGCCCGAGAGGGGACAGCGTGCGGCGGGCATCGACCGCCAACGTCGGGCGCCAGACGGTCTCCACACGGCAGAGGCTACGTTCTGAGGCATCACGAGGAGGTCAGGTGGACAAGGTCGTCGCAAGCACCGCCGAAGCGGTCGCAGACATCCCCAGCGGAGCATCGCTGGCCGTCGGGGGCTTCGGGCTGTGCGGCACCCCGCAGGCCCTCATCGAGGCGCTGCTGACCCTCGGCGTCGAGGATCTCCGCACCGTGTCGAACAACTGCGGCGTCGACGAGTGGGGCCTCGGTTCGCTGCTGCGCGCCAAGCGGATCTCCCGGACCACGGGCTCCTACGTCGGGGAGAACAAGGAGTTCGAACGGCAGTTCCTGTCCGGTGAGCTGGAGGTCGAGCTCGTCCCGCAGGGCACCCTCGCCGAGCGGCTCCGGGCCGGCGGTGCGGGCATCCCCGCGTTCTTCACCCCCGGCGGCGTCGGCACCCAGGTCGCCGACGGCGGCCTCCCCCGGCGGTACTCCCCCGATGGATCCGTTGCCCTTGCGTCAGAACCGAAAGAGGTGCGCTCCTTCGACGGGACGGACTACGTTCTCGAACGCGCGATCACCTGCGACTACGCCCTCGTCCATGCCCGGTACGGAGATCGGCACGGCAACCTGGTGTACGAGAAGTCGGCGCAGAACTTCAACCCGCTGTGCGCCGCAGCCGGGCGCATCACGATCGCCGAGGTCGAGGAGGTCGTCGAGCCCGGCGACCTCGACCCGGCACTGGTCCACACGCCAGGGATCTTCGTACAACGGGTCGTGCAGGTGGCCGTCGAGAAGCGCATCGAGAGGAGGACGGTCCGTGCTTAGCAGGGAAGAGCTCGCCGCGCGGGTGGCGAAGGAGCTGCAGGACGGGCAGTACGTCAACCTCGGGATCGGGCTACCGACACTGGTGCCCAACTACGTCCCCGCCGACGTCTTCGTGGTGCTGCAGTCCGAGAACGGTGTACTCGGGGTCGGTCCCTACCCGACCGAGGACGCCGTGGACCCGGACCTCATCAACGCCGGCAAGGAGACGGTCACGCTGCTGCCGGGCGGCTCCTACTTCGACAGCGCCGCCTCCTTCGGCATGATCCGCGGCGGTCACATCGACGTCGCGATCCTGGGCGCCATGCAGGTGTCGGAGCGGGGCGACCTCGCCAACTGGATGATCCCCGGGAAGATGGTCAAGGGGATGGGCGGCGCGATGGACCTCGTCCACGGCGCCAAGAAGTCGATCGTGATGATGGAGCACGCCGCGAAGGACGGCTCCCCCAAGATCGTCCGCGAGTGCTCGCTGCCCTACACCGGCAGGGCCTGCATCCAGCGGATCATCACCGACCTGGCGGTCCTGGACGTGAGCCCTGACGGCCTGGTGCTCATCGAGCTCGCGCCCGGCGTGACCGTCGACGAGGTCCGAGCCGTCACCGAACCGGACTTCGCCGTCGCGCTCTAGAGGTTGCGGGCGAACAGCGCCAGCACCTTGTCCCAGTGCCGCTCGGCGGCCCTCTCGTCGTAGACCGGCGCGTCGGCCATCGTGAAGCCGTGCCGGGCGTCGGTGAGCACCTCCGCCTCGAACGTCAGCCCGGCCGTCGAGAGCGCCGCCCGTAGCCGCTCCTGCTGCTCGGGCGGCGCGGAACCGTCGTGGTCGGCGTGTCCCACGTAGAACTCCGCCCGCAGCCCGGGCAGCAGCAGGTGCGGGCTGGTCTCTGCCTCGGTGGCGAGGTTGCCGCCGTGCAGGGTGGCGACTGCCGTCACCCGGTCCGGGAAGGCCGCCGCGGTACGGATCGCCAAGGCACCGCCCATGCAGTAGCCGAGCGTCCCGAAGGCGCCCGGCCGCACGTCGGGCTGGGCGTCCAGGTAGCCGACCCACGCCCGCGCATCGCTCAACGCGGCGGCCGGCGTGATCCCCTGGATCAGGGCCATCATGGTCTTCAGGGTCTGCTCGGTGCGGTTCGTGGTCAGCAGGTCCGACAGCGGGATCAGCGGCGCCCGGCCACCGCGGTAGAACGCGTTGGGGACGAGCACCACGTACCCGTGCGCGGCGAAGCGCGTCGCCATCTGCTCGAGGTTCGGGCGCAGCCCGATGCCGTCCATGTTGAGCAGGACCGCCGGGAAAGGCCCGCCCTCGTCGGGCCGGACGATGAAGGCGTCCGCGACCCCATCGGGCGTGGTGATCTCGATCGTGGTGGACCTCATGGTCCTCAGGCTAGAGGCCGCCTACGCTGAGCCCATGACCACAGGGCCGCTGGACCGCCTCGGCCGGCCCGTGCGCGACCTGCGGCTGTCGGTCACCGACCGCTGCAACTTCCGGTGCCCCTACTGCATGCCCCGCGAGCTGTTCGGCGCCGACCACGCCTTCTCGCCGCGCTCGGAGATCCTGACGTACGAGGAGCTCGGCCGGGTCGTGGGTGTCTTCGCCGGGCTCGGCGTCACCAAGATCCGGCTCACCGGCGGGGAGCCGCTGCTGCGCCGCGACCTCGAGACGCTCGTCGCCATCGTGGCCGCCACTCCGGGCATCGAGGACGTCGCGTTGACCACCAACGCCTCGCTGCTGGCCGGTCGCGCCGAAGCCCTGAAGGCCGCCGGCCTGCACCGGGTAACCGTCAGCTTGGACAGCGTCGACCCCGAGGTGTTCGCCACGATGGCCGACAGCAAGGTGCCGCTGTCGGACGTGCTCGCCGGTATCGCCGCAGCCAAGGCGGCCGGCTTCGACCCCGTCAAGCTCAACACCGTCGTGCAGCGGGGCGTCAACGAGGACGGCCTGCTCGACCTCGTCGAGTACGCCCGCGGCGGCGGCCACACGCTGCGCTTCATCGAGTACATGGACGTCGGCACCTCCAACGGCTGGGTGCGCGACGAGGTGGTCCCGGCCGACGAGATCCTCGACCTCATCAACGCCGTCCACCCCCTCGAAGCGGTACCACCCAGCAACCCCGGCGAGGTGGCCAAGCGGTGGCGCTTTGCCGACGGGGCAGGCGAAGTCGGCCTCATCGCATCGGTGACCCAGCCGTTCTGCACCGACTGCACCCGCGCCCGGATCACCGCCACCGGGGAGTTGTTCACCTGCCTGTTCGCGGCCAAGGGCCGCGACCTGCGCGAGGTCCTTCGCACCGGTGGCAGCGACGCCGACCTGCGCGCCGTCATCGGCGGCGTCTGGGCAGCCCGCGAGGATCGGTACTCCGAGCTCCGCACCGCCGCCGGCCCCGACATACCGCGGGCCGACATGTCCTACCTCGGCGGCTGACCGTTCAGATCATGGCGCGCATCGGACCGGGCGGCGGCTCGTGACCGATCTGGCCGAGCGCCGACACGTGGTTGATCGAACCCGGTACGTGGATCGCGTGCGCCAGCCCCATGTGCGCGTCACGCCAGAACCGCTGCAGCGGGTTGTCCATCCGCAGCCCGTTGCCGCCGGAGCGGGCCACGATCTCGTCGACCGCACGCACCGCGCGCCATGCCGAGGACACCTGGTTGCGGCGGCTGTCGGCGCGCTCGGCGAAGGTGAACTCCTTGCCGGCGGCGACCCCGTCGTACAGGCGGTTCATGTTGTCGATCAGAACCGTGCGGGAGGCATGGATCTCGGCGGAGGCTTCCCCGATCGCGTTGAGCACGTAGGGATCGTCCTTGATCTTCGTACCGGTGACCTGGACGCGGGTGCGCTGGTAGGCGAGGTGGTGCGCCAGCGCCCCCTCAGCGATGCCGATCACCGCTGAGGTGATGCCCAGCGGGAACATCCCGGAGAACGGCACGTGGTAGAGCGGGTTCGTCAGGCCGGCCTCCTTCGGCGCCTTGCCGCTCGCCAGGCTGTCGAAGTCCATGACCCGGTAGTCCGGCACGAAGGCCTTCTTCACCACGACGTCCTTGGAGCCGGTGCCCTTGAGCCCGACGACGTCCCAGGAGTCCTGCAGGATGGTGTAGTCGGCGCGCGGGATGAGCACGTGCTTCATCTTGGGCGGCATGATCGGAGCGCCGTTCTCGTCGCCGAGCAGCGCCCCCAGGTAGAGCCAGTTGCAGTGGTCGGTGCCGGACGAGAACTGCCAGTGACCGCTGAACTCATAGCCACCGTCGACGGGCTTGAGGACACCCATCGGGGCGTAGGGCGAGCCGATCCAGATGTCGTGGTCCTGTCCCCAGATCTCCTCCTGGACCCGCGGGTCCGCCATCGCGATCTCCCACGGGTGCACCCCGACGATGCCGCCCAGCCAGCCGGTGGCGCCGTCGAGGCTCCCCAGCCGCATCACTGCCTCGGCCCACTCGACCGGGTGCGACTCGTAGCCACCGTAGGTCTTCGGCGCGAGCATCCGCATGATGCCGACGTCGCGCAGGATCTTGGCGGCGCCGTCGGTGAGCTGGCCCTCGGCCTCGTTGGCCGGCCCGAGCGCTGCGATCTCCTCGGCGCGCCCCTCGATCCGCTCGATCACCGTCGACATGCGTCACTCCCGTCAGCGTGGAACTCCTGCAGCAGAAGGTACGGAGTCGCGCTCGTGGTGGCACCCCGGTGATCCCGGTGAATGGGACAGCTCAGCCATCGGCCCGAGGCAGGGATCGGTGCAGCGACGTCGAAGCAGAAGAGACCCAGCCGCACCCAGGAGCCCGCCATGCGTCGCCCGCTGCTCGTTGCCGTCATTGTGTCCCTGGTCGCCACCGTCACCGGTGTCAGCGCCGCCACCTCACCTTCCACGGCAAAGGCCTGCAGCAGCACGGCATCGCCCTCGTTCGGCGTGGACCTCGCCGGCCGGTGGCGCTTCACGACCGGCGACAACGCCGCCTGGTCCGCGCCCTCCTTCAACGACACCGCCTGGGAGAGCCGCTCGATCCCGGACGACTGGAACAAGACCGCACAGTCCAACTACGACGGCTACGCCTGGTACCGCAAGACCTTCACGCTTCCGCGGCGTCCGGCGAACCTGTCCGATGCCGCCATCATCGCCGCTCTGGGCTTCATCGACGACGCCGACGTGACCTACCTCAACGGCAAGGTCATCGGGCAGACTGGCGGGTTCCCGCCGGCGTTCGACTCGGCCTGGGACGTGCCGCGCGAGTACTACCCGCCTTCGGGGCTGCTGCGCTGGGGAGCCCGCAACACCCTGGCCGTCCGGATGTACGACGGCACCGGCGGCGGCGGGTTCTACAAGGGCCCGATCGGGCTGTTCAGCAAAGCTCGGCTGCGCACCGTACGAGGGCTGCACACCGGCCCGGCTTCCGCCCACCAGCTCCAGGTGGCCTGCCAAACGCTCGCCACGCAGCACCGGGCGCTGGCTGATGACGACACCGCCGGGTACCTGAGCACCCTCGACGCGGGCTTCTTCCACTCCGGCGACACGAAGGCACGCCGAGCCCGTGAGGTCGCCGGGTTCGCCTCGGCGTACACCTCCGTGCAGCTGCGGGACGACCAGACCGAGGTGGTCCAAGACACCCAGGGCCGGATCGTGGTGGACACCATCCGGTCGTGGACCGGTCGCAACCGGGCGGGGCGGCAGGTCGTCCTCTACCCGCCTACCAGGCAGTTCCTCCACCTCGACCCTCGGACCGGCCGCGAGCTCGGGGACCACTCCCGCTTCTTCCGCGACAGCTACCCCAGCAAGGCGATGGGCAAGGTCGCCAATTTCGACGTGTACCTCCCGCCCAGTTACACCCGCACCACCCAGCGCCGCTACCCGGTGGTGTTCATGCTGCACGGCATCAACGGCAGCAACATCGAGTGGGAGGTCCGCGGGATGAGCTCGATCATGGACCGGCTCATCACGACCAAGCACGTCGAGGAGCCGATCGTGGTGTTCCCCGACGGCTCGAGCGGGTGGTACGTGAACTCCTCGGCCGGCAACTACCGCGACATGGTCGTCAAGGAGCTGCTCCCCCTCGTTGACCGGCAGTACCGCACCATTGCCGACCGCGAGCACCGCGGCGTCTCGGGGGTCTCCATGGGTGGCTTCGGGGCGTGGTCGATCGGCCTGGAGCACCCGGAGCTGTTCAGCTCGATCGCCAGCCACATCGGCGCACTGGACTTCCCGCCGCTGGCCGGCAGCGCCACCGAGATGGCCCAGAACGCCAAGTACATGCCGCTGGCGATGGTCGACGCGATGACCCCGATGCAGCTGGCGGCGCACACCTACTACTTCGACGCCGGGGACAGCGACGACTTCCGGTTCGGCGAGGCCGCCAAGGCCATGCATGCCGAGCTGACCGCGAAGCTCACGCCGCACGAGTGGCAGAACGGTCCCGGGACCCACGCGGACTCCTATTGGGTGCCCAAGCTCGACCGCTCCTTCGGCTTGCACAGCCGGCAGTTCCGGAGTCACCCGTACCGCCAGGCCTCCGAGCCAAGGGCACTGAAGCAGGAGTGGACCTGGAGCTGATCGCGGGCCGCACCTGGCACAGTGGCGCGATGCGCATCGGCATGACCCTTCCCGTGATGGAACCCGCGCTGTCCGCGGAAACCCTGGAGGTCTGGTCCCGGGCCATCGACGCCGGCCCGTTCTCCTCCCTGTGCTTCGGGGAGCGGATGGCCTTCGACAACCCCGAGGCCCTGACGCTGCTGGGAGCGGTGGCCGCCTGGACCTCGCGGGTGCAGATCGTGACGACCGTCATCGTGCCGCAGCTGCACGACCCGGTGATGCTGGCGAAGGCCCTCGCCACCGGCGACGTGCTGAGCGGTGGCCGGCTCACCGTCGGCCTCGGTGTCGGCGGTCGGGACGAGGACTACCGGGCTGCCGGGGCGGAGCTGTCGACCCGCACCATGGCCGAGCTGTCCGAACGCGCGTCGACCTTGAAGCGGGTCTGGCGCGGCGAGCGGGTCGTGGCCGCGGTGCTCCCGGTCGGGCCGCTGCCCGTGCAGCCGGGCGGGCCCGCGCTGCTGGTCGGCACAATGGGTCCGAAGACGATGCGCAGCGCAGCCGTCTGGGCGGACGGGCTGGCCGGGGTCAGCATGGACCTCGACCTCACCGCGATGGCAGCGCTGTTCGACGTGGCGCGAGAGGCGTTCGCCGAGGCCGGCCGACCGGCGCCCCGGCTCACGACCTCGACCTGGTTTGCCCTCGACGACGGTGACGGCAGCGCGCGGGAGCAGGTCCGCCGCCACCTGAGGCACTACATGAACTGGCTTCCCGCCGGGCTCGTCGAGGCGATCGCGCAGACTGCCGGGTTCGCCGGTACCGAGACCGAGCTGCGGGACCTGATCCATCGGGTCGAGGACCTGGGCACTGACGAGCTCCACCTCATCCCTACCAGCGACGACCTCAGCCAGGTCGAGCGAGTCGCCTCACTGCTCAGAACGTAACCGCAGCTTCGCCACCAGCAGGGGCGACCAGATGACCTTGCCCAACCAACGATCGGCGTCTGGATCACTTGCCAGCCAGACGATCACGAGCCCGGCGTCATCAGCGCGCGCCGGCTCGAAGCCCTGACCTTCGAGGAGGTCGGCACCCCTCGGGCCTGCTATCGACGATCAGCCAGCCGTCGCTCCTCGCGGGGCCCTGGCCGGCGCCGGCTGCCCTCCCGGTGATCGCGACGTCCCCGCCGGCTCGGGCAAGGACCACAGCGGTCTGCCTACCGATGCCGCGACTCGCGCCGGTCACGAGGGCTCTGCGTCGGGTCATGACGGAAGTGTTCCAGGCATGACCTAGCGTCCGGAGCATGAAGTTCGCCGTCCTCGCTCCCGTCGCAGCCGGCATGACCGCCGACCCGACCTGGATGGCAGCCTTCGCCCGGCACGTCGAGGCGTGCGGCTTCGAGTCGCTGGTGGCCGTCGAGCACACCGTGCTGATGTCCGACTACAGCAGCACCTACCCCTACGACGCCTCAGGTCGCGTGGGCCTCGCCGCCGACTGCAACATCCCGGATCCCCTTGACCTGCTGGCCTTCTTGGCCGGTCAGACCAGCACGCTCGCGTTGGCGACGGGGGTTCTGGTGCTACCGAACCACCACCCGGTCGCGCTCGCCAAGCGGCTCGCCACGGTCGACGCGCTGTCCAGCGGGCGGCTGCGACTGTGCGTCGGGATGGGCTGGATGAAGGAGGAGATCGAGGCCTGCGGGGTCGACTTCGCGACGCGGGGGCGGCGCGCGGACGAGCAGCTCGCCGTGCTGCGAGCGCTGTGGGAAGGCGGCCCGGAAGGAGTGGATCACCAGGGTGAGTTCTTCTCCTTCACCGGCGCCGTCAGCTTCCCCAAGCCTGCTCACCGGATCCCGATCCATGTCGGTGGCCACTCTGTCGCGGCAGCACGACGAGCCGGCCGGTACGGCGACGGCCTGCAACCCCTCGGCGTCACCGGGGAGGCACTGCGCTCGCTCGTGGTCGTCATGCACTCCGCGGCCGAGGCAGCCGGTAGGGACCCGGAGTCGATCGAGCTGTCGCTCGGCCACCTCGTCGCGCGGATCACCTTGGAGAAGGCGGCGTCCCTGGAAGCGATGGGTGCCGACCGCATCGTGCTCGACCTGACGCCGTCCGCTGATCTGCAGCAGGTCAAGGACGAGCTGTCCTCCTGCGCGGAGCGGCTGGCCTTGTGAGGGAGGAGCTCAGCGACCTCGTGCACCGGTACGCCGCCCTCGTCGACAACCGGGAGATGAAGGCCGCCGCCGCGCTGTTCGCGGCCGACGGGACGCTCGTTGTGCCCGACCCGCCGGACGTGCTGGACCCGGTGCTGGAGCACCGCGGCCGGGCCGACATCATCGCTGCCCTGGAGGCGATCCCGCGCACCTTCCACGCCCTGGTCGGCGAGGTGTTCGACGTCGACGGAGCCGACCGGGCCCGCGGCCGGATCGCGTGCGTGGCCCACCACCTGCTCGATCCGAGCACCGACCTGGTGTGGCACCTGCGGTATGCCGACACCTACGTCCGGGTCGACGCCCGCTGGCGGATCGAGCGTCGCGAGTTGCACCTGCACCAGATCGAGGTTCGGCCACTGCGACGGTCCAGCGGCTAGGGGTGGAGCCCGGCGTCGGTCGCGTCGTACATCCACGACAGGTCGGCGTTCGCGAGCCGCTCGTGCCACACCGCCGGTGCCGCGTCCATGAGGGTGGACAGGTCCCAGTAGTCCTTCCACACCGCGATGACCCCGCCCCGCACGACCATCACGCTCACGAAGGGCAGCGAGACCGTCTCCCCGGTTGGCCAGTGCCAGACCTCGCGGTGCTCGGTGACGACGTGCTCACCGCTCTCGACCATCACACCGGCGTGGTGCTCGTAGCCCGCCAGCCCCTCGAGCCCGAGCCGCAGCCGCGCCTCGATGTCCGCAGGCCCCTTGGCCGCGGTCGAGGGTCCGGTCGGCACGTCCCAGTAGACCGACTCCGGCCCGAAGAACGACCTGATGCCGTCCCAGTCCCGTGCGTACAACGCCTTCCAGAAGGCCTCGACGACTTCGCTCACCGGGCACCTCTGAGAAGCTTGCCGGGGCGGGCGTCGGTCGGCTCGCCCTTGACGAAGGTGGTCTGGCCGCGCTTGATCGTTGCGAGGTAGCCGTCCGCTCGCTGCAGCAACCGGCGGGCACCGCCCGGCAGGTCGGCGACCATCTCCGGCCGGTGGAGCGTGAGGTTCTCGAAGTCGATCACGTTGAGGTCCCCGACATACCCGGGTGCCAGCCGACCCCGGTCGCCGAGGCCATACAGCGACGCGGTCGCCCCCGTCATCTTGTGCACAGCGTTCTCGACCGTCAGTCGTGAGCCGGCCCGGTCTCGGGCCCAGTGCGTCAGCAGGAACGTGGTGGTGGACGCGTCGCAGGTCTGGCCGACGTGCGCGCCACCGTCGCCCAGCCCGAACGCCGAGGTGGGATGGGTGAGCATCTCGTACACGGGATCGAGGTTGCCCCCGCTGTAGTTGAGGACGGGGCTGTTCATGAGCTGCTTTCCGCCGTCCTCCAGGAGCCACTCCAGCAGCACCTCCCAGGGTGAGACGCCCCGCACCGCAGCGGCAGCGGCGACCGTCCGGTCAGCCGTGGGTTCGTAGTCGGGAGGGTTGCCCAGCATGAAGGTGCGGGACGGGTGCGCGAAGCCGGACACCAACGGGTCGTCGTTGAGAGCCTCCGCCTCGGCAAGGATCCGGGCCCGCAGCGCGAGGTCGGTCGTGAGCCGGGCGGCCTGCTCGTCGAACGCCAGGAAGCCCAGGCCGGAGGAGCCCCACGACGGCGTGAACTGAAGTGCGTGGAAGGTCTGGAGCCCCAGCAGCAGGGACACCGTGCGGCCGTGCACCTGAGGTCGCACGGAGGCCCCGTCGGCGGCCGCGGAGGTGCACGCGTCGAGGAGCACCCGCCAGGCATCCGGGTCCTGGTTGTTCTGGGTCAGCGCGAAGGTGACGGGGCGGCTGATGGCTCGCGCAAGCTGCCTCATCCAAGCGACCTCGAGCTCCGGCGCGGCGAGGTCCTCCCCCAGGGCGCCCGCGGCGGCCAGCTCGAACACCCCTGTACCGAGTTCCCCGAGCACCGCGCCGATCCCGAACAGCTCGTCCTGCGCGGCGAACGTGCCTGGCACCGGTTCACCGTCGATCGCCCTGTGGGCAAGGGTTCTGGACGTCGAGAAGCCGAGGGCACCGGCCTCGATGCCGGCCTTGACGATCGCCGCCATGCCCGCGATGTCCTCGGGGGTGGCCGCCTCGTTGCGGGCGCCGCGCTCCCCCATCACGTAGGCGCGGACCGGGCCGTGCGGCACCTGGGTCCCGATGTCGAGGGCGTGCACCGAGCCGTCGAGAGCGTTGAGGTACTCCCCGAAGGTCTCCCAGGACCACTTGATGCCGACCGACAAGGCCGCGCCGGGGATGTCCTCGACGCCCTCCATCAGACCAATGAGCCACGCATGTCGGTCGGGCTTGACGGGCGCGAACCCGACGCCGCAGTTGCCCATCACCACGGTCGTGACGCCGTGCCAGCACGACGGCGTCAGCAGCTCGTCCCAGGTGGCCTGACCGTCGTAGTGGGTGTGGATGTCGACGAAGCCCGGCGTGACCAGCGCACCGTCGGCGTCGATCTCCTGGCGGCCGCGACCGCTTACCGTGCCGACCTCGACGATGACACCGTCGTCGACGGCCACGTCCCCGGTGAACCCCACGGCCCCGGTGCCGTCCACGACGGTCCCGCCACGTACGACCAGATCGTGCATGCCCACCCCTTTGTACGGTGATGTGATCGCCGTCACCCTAAAGGGTCGTGGGAGCATCGTGCCCATGCGTCGCACCGCGTTCCTGCTGGCCAGCTCCCTCGTCCTGCTGCTCGCCGGGTCGGTTCCCGCGCGAGCCGCAGTACCTCTCCCGGCGAGCGACCCGTTCTACACCTACACCGGCGCGACACCGCTGGCTCAGGTTGCACCTGGCACCGTTCTCAAGCAGCGCGCCGTGACGCTCGCCCTCGGCACCAACCAGGTGCCGATTCCGGCCGAGCAGCTCCTCTACCGGACCGCCGACGAGGTGGGTCACCCGACGGTGACCGTGACGACGGTGGTGGTCCCCGCGACCGCCGCGGTGGCTCCGAAGATCGTGGCCTACCTGAGCTTCTACGACTCGCTGTCGGGCAAGTGCGATCCCAGCTACACCTTGCAGGGCGGCGACCCCGGTGCGGCGAACGGCCAGCTGACCCAGGTCGAGCAGGCGCTGGTCCTGCAGTACTACGCGGCCGGCTGGGTCACGACCGTCCCCGACTTCGAGGGCACCGACCTGCACTGGACCGCCGGCCACGAGGCCGGGTACGGGACGCTCGATGCGATCCGCGCGACCGAGAGCTACCTGAACGCCCCGGCCAGCACCCCTGTCGGACTGTCGGGTTACTCCGGCGGTTCCATCGCGGCGGACTGGGCCAGCGAGCTCGCGCCGGCGTACGCGCAGGAGCTGAACATCGTCGGCGTCGCCGAGGGTGGCGTGCCGGTCTACTTCGCGCACAACCTCACCTATGTCGATGGCAGCGCGGTCTGGTCCGGCATCCTGCCGGCCGTCCTGGTCGCACTGTCCCGCGCGTACGGCCTCAACCTCAACACCTACCTGTCGACGTACGGGCAGCAGCTCACGCAATCCGTGCAGGACCAGTGCATCGGCGACTTCAGCGGCACCACCCCTGGGCTCACGATCGACAAGCTGCTCAAGCCCCAGTACAAGGACTTCCTGAAGCAGCCCGTCTTCGTCGACATCATCAACAAGCTCATCATGGGGACCGCCCCCGGCCACCCCAAGGGACCGCTGCTGATGCAGGTCGGCAACGACCCCGCGAACGCGCAGGGCCAGGGCGACGACATCATGGTCACCGCCGACGTCGAAGCGCTCGCCCACGAGTACTGCGGGCAGGGCGTGCCGGTGCAGTTCAACGTGCTGTCCAACGCCGATCACAGCCAGGCGGCGCTGGAGTTCGAGCCGCAGGCCACGGCGTTCCTGGCCGCCCGGTTCGCCGGCGCGCCCTTCACCGACAACTGCTCCACCATCGGTGCCGGCAACAGCCTCGCGCCCATCACGCTGGCCGCTCCCGTAGCCGCCAAGCCGCGGGCCGTGAAGACCCCGCCGACGGCAGCAGGCCCGGGGCTGGCCGCTACCGGCGCCGACCCCCTGCTCGGACTGCTGGCCCTGGGGCTGCTGGCGACTGCCGGCGCCGCCCGTCGCAGAACCTCCTGAAAGACTGCCCCGCATGGGACTTCCGGAAGCACGGCCTGGCCATCTCGACTCGCCGGTGACGGTCACGTTCATCAAGTACATGGCGAAGGCGCAGGTCGTCGCGTTCAAGGCCACGAACGGCCACATCGGCCGCTACTGGCGGATCGGTGCGGGCTGGAAGAAGCCGGTGCCGACGCTGCTTCTCGACCACGTCGGCCGGAAGTCAGGCACCACGTTCACGACGCCGCTGCTCTACCTCGAGGAGGGCGCGAACCTCGTCGTCGTTGCCTCGCAGGGCGGCCTGCCGAACAACCCCCAGTGGTACGCCAACCTGCTGAAGACCCCGGACACGACAGTCCGGGTGCCTCGCGAGGGTCGTCGCCCCGTCCACGCCCGCGAGGCCATCGGCGCGGAGCGCACCGCGTTGTGGCCACGGCTCGTCGACCTGTACGCCGACTTCGCGAAGTACGCGACGTGGACCGAGCGCGAGATCCCCGTCGTGGTCCTGGAGCGCCGTACTCATACTTGATTGATTCCAGATCATGGAGCATGCTGGGCGAGTGCCCACCACGACCGACGTCGAGCGCCTGCTGCGCGAGGCCGCGCTGCGCGTGACCCGTCCTCGGGTGGCCGTGCTGTCCGCGGTGTACGACCATCCGCATGCCGACACGGACTCGATCCTGGCTGCGGTGCGTACCGATCTGGGTGCGGTGTCCCACCAGGCCGTCTACGACGTCCTGCGTGCTCTCACCCAGGCAGGCCTGGTGCGCCGCATCGAGCCCTCCGGTTCGGTAGCCCGTTACGAGTCGCGGGTCGCCGACAACCACCACCACGTGGTGTGCCGGACCTGCGGCGCCATCTCGGACGTCGACTGCGCCGTGGGCGCCAGACCCTGCTTGACCGCGTCAAACGACCACGGCTACGCGATCGACGAGGCCGAAGTCGTCTACTGGGGCCAGTGCCCCAGCTGTTCCCCCTGATCACCCCTGATCCGCCCGTTCTGGAAGGAATGCCATGCAGGAGCACGATGCCGTCGTCGGAGACATGAACTCAGCGGAGAGCGAGGGAGGCTGCCCGGTCCGGGAGTCCAACCACCCGACCGAGGGGGCCGGCAACCGGGACTGGTGGCCGAAGCAGCTCAACCTCAAGATCCTCCGCAAGAACCCGGCCGTGGCCAACCCGATGGGTGAGAACTTCAGCTACGCCGCGGCGTTCTCGACCCTCGACCTGGCCGCCGTGAAGCAGGACATCGGGACCCTGATGACGACCTCGCAGGACTGGTGGCCGGCGGACTACGGCCACTACGGCCCGTTCTTCATCCGGATGGCCTGGCACAGCGCCGGCACCTACCGGATCAGCGACGGCCGCGGTGGCGCCGGCGCAGGCATGCAGCGCTTCGCGCCCCTCAACAGCTGGCCGGACAACGGCAACCTCGACAAGGCTCGCCGCCTGCTGTGGCCGGTCAAGCAGAAGTACGGCCAGTCGCTGTCCTGGGCTGACCTGATGGTGCTCGCCGGCAACTGCGCGCTGGAGTCGATGGGCCTGCAGACCTTCGGCTTCGCCGGCGGTCGCGCGGATGTCTGGGAACCGGACGAGGACGTCTACTGGGGGCCGGAGGACACCTGGCTCGGTGACGCCCGCTACACCGGTGACCGCAAGCTCGAAGAACCGCTCGGCGCCGTGCAGATGGGCCTGATCTACGTCAACCCGGAGGGCCCCAACGGCACCCCCGACCCGATGGCCTCGGCCCGCGACATCCGCGAGACGTTCGCCCGGATGGCCATGAACGACGAGGAGACCGTCGCCCTCATCGCCGGTGGCCACGCGTTCGGCAAGGCCCACGGTGCGGCCGACCCGGAGCTCTACGTCGGCCCCGAGCCCGAGGGCGCGCCGCTCGAGGAGCAGGGCCTGGGCTGGAAGCAGTCTTTCGGCCGCGGCAAGGGCACCGACGCGATCACCAGCGGCATCGAGGGTGCCTGGACCGACACCCCGACCACCTGGGACAACCGCTACTTCGAGATCCTGTTCGGCTTCGAGTGGGAGCTCGGCCACAGCCCGGCCGGTGCCCAGCAGTGGCACCCGGTCGGTGGCGCCGGGATCACGGTTCCCGACGCGAGCGACCCGTCCAAGAAGCTCGCCCCGATGATGACCACCGCCGACATGGCACTGCGCGTCGACCCGGTGTACGAGCAGATCTCGCGCCGCTTCCTGGCCAACCCGGCCGAGCTGACCGACGCGTTTGCCCGCGCCTGGTTCAAGCTGACGCACCGCGACATGGGCCCGATCCAGCGCTACCTCGGCCCTGAGGTCCCGGCGGAGGAGCTGCTCTGGCAGGACCGCGTTCCGGCTCCGACCGGCGAGGTGCTCGAGGCCTCCGACCTCGACGCGCTGAAGGCGCAGATCCTCGGGTCGGGCCTGACGGTCGCGCAGCTCGTGTCGGCCGCCTGGGCGTCGGCCTCGACCTTCCGTGGCAGCGACAAGCGGGGCGGCGCCAACGGCGGCCGCATCCGCCTCGAGCCGCAGAACAACTGGGAGGTCAACGACCCGGCCGAGCTGGCGATCGTGCTGCGGGCCCTCGAGGGCGTCCAGGCCGGCTTCGGGAAGCCCGTATCCATGGCTGACCTGATCGTGCTCGGCGGCTGCGCTGCTCTGGAGAAGGCGGCCGGCGTCCCCGTCCCCTTCACACCGGGCCGCACGGACGCCACGCAGGACCAGACCGACATCGAGTCGTTCGCGCCGCTGGAGCCGACCGTCGACGGTTTCCGCAACTACCTCAGCAAGGGTGACCGGTTGCCGGCGGAGTACCTGCTGCTCGACCGGGCGAACCTGCTGACCCTGTCGGCTCCCGAGATGACCGTGCTCGTCGGCGGTCTGCGTGTTCTCGGCGCCAACACCGGCGGCTCGACCGTAGGTGTCCTCACCTCGACCCCCGGCACCCTCACGAACGACTTCTTCGTGAACCTGCTGGACTCGACGTGGACGGTGTCCGGGGACGGCTTCGCCTCCGGTGCCTGGACCGGCAGCCGCGTCGACCTGGTCTTCGGCTCGAACTCCGAGCTGCGGGCCCTCACCGAGGTCTATGCGAGCAAGGACGCGAAGGCGAAGTTCGTGACGGACTTCGTCGCTGCGTGGGACAAGGTCATGAACCTCGACCGGTTCGACCTTAGCTGATCCTCATGGTCCGGGCCGGCGGCTGCTCAGCGGTCGGCCCGGGTCTTGAGGTAGGAGCTGACGTGCCTGGTGCGGGAAGCTTCAGCAGGCCAGCCAGGCCCCGCAGCACGGCTCAGGAGGAGGCGTACGCCGGCGGCACGTAGGGCTTGCAGGTGCCCTGGTCGCCAGTGGTGAACCGGGTCCGCGCTGCGCAGACCCGACGCATCTGGTCCACCGCATCAGGCCGGAGCATCCACCCCTGCCGCACCGCGTTGTCGGTCGCGACCTTCATCTTCGCCTGGTAGGCGTCGAAGCCCGCGTACCGCTGCTGGATCTGCACGTCGGTGAACGGCACGGTGAGCCCGCCGAGCGGGCAGGAGGTGCTCATGTAGGTCGCCACCGGCACCTCGACAGCCGGCATCCGGATCCCGCCGAGGCTGTTGCTGTCCGCGTCGACGCTGCGGGTCCCGTCAGCAGCGAACGTGAAGCGGGGCGTCACCTTGGGTGCCTTCCCGGTCCGGACCCAGACGTTCAGCTGGTGCAGCGCAGCGGAGGCGGCGTAGTGCATGGGCACGGTGGAGCCGGCGAGCACACAGGTCGCGAGCATCGGGTGCAGCACCTGCCCGTAGTTGCCCGCCGCGTCCATCGTCGCGGAGTACTGCGCCTTGCTCTGGGCGGGTTGGTCCGCGAGACGACCGCTGAGCCCGAAGACCGACTGGTAGCCGATGAAGAAGTCCGAGTGCGCCGTGCCCGCCACTTCCCAAAGGCGGTACAGCGCGTCCTTCGTCGGCCCGTCCCGTTTGGCCTCGTTGTCGCTGAGCAGGTGCAGGACCGGGACGTCCAGCGGCTTGGTGTAGGACTTGGACCCGCCGCCGTGGATCAGGAACCCGTCGATCACGCGAGCCTCGTGCTGGGTCGTCGAGGCGTAGGCGTACAGCTTGCTCGCCGACTGAGACTGACCTGCGGCGAGGACGGTTCGGACCTTCAGCCCGGCCATCGGGTCGAGCCTTCCGTGGGCCTTGAGGGCTACAGCGATCTGGGAAAACATGTCGTTCGCATAGTCGTCGCCGGGGTGACTGAGCCCGGCGTACCGCACGGGGTCGTACACCTGGGGAGTGAGCGGGCTGCAGCAGATGCCAGCCTTCTGCGCGCTGACGTGGACGTACGCGAAGCCCTCCCGCAGGAGCATCTCCCGCGTCTCCATGCTGTCGACAGCGTTCTCGAACTGAGCCGTCACGTTGGTCCAGTCGAGCAGGATCGTGCCGTTGAACACCCTCGCCGACGCAGGGCGCGTCACAATGATGCGCGTCGTGTACGCGGCCGGTGCGGCTCCGCTTGCGGAGAGAGCGGTGCCGGACACGAAGTACTCGTGCTCGGTGTAGCCGAAGGGCCGCAGGTCGAACCAGCTGTCCCACATGGGATGGCCGTGGCTGCCGGCGGGAGGCTCACTGAGGGTCGGTGCCGGAACGCTACGCCCGGTGGCCTGCGCCGGCCAGGTCCAGAGGGCGCTGGCGGCAAGGACGACAGCGAGGACGGCACGGACGGCAGGTCGGTTCGACACAGGGTCTCCTCAGAGGCTGGTTGTCCCCCAGTCTTCGCGGAGCTGCCCCGACTTCCTGCTGCGTTGCTCTGGGATTTCGTGGGGCCCGGGCGCTCCCGGCCTTTGGTCCACGTTTGCCAGGGATGGCGCTAGCCCCTGATCCTGGTGCCGTCAGGGTCGTAGGGGGCACGCAGGTGGACGCGAGCCGCGACGCGCACTCCGCCAACGTTGACCTCGAACTGCCCGGAGCGCAGGTAGGCAGCGTCGACGGGCATCCCGTCGCTGCACCTGACCAGGGCGAGCGCGACACACGCTCCTGTCGTCTCGCCCCATCCGGCTGACGTGACCTGGCCCACCGCCACGCCGTCACGCAGGACGAGCTCGCCACCCCAGAGCATCGGCTCGGGGTCGTCGAGGACGAGGGACACCAGCTTGCGCGCAGAGACTTCCACTCGGGCCTTCTCGAGCGCCTCGCGGCCGAGGAAGCCGATGTCGGTGCCGAGCTTGCACGCGAACAGCAGCCCGGCTTCGACCGGGCTCGTGTCCGGGGTGAGGTCGGATCCCCAGGCGCGGTAGCCCTTCTCGAGCCGAAGGGAGTTGATCGCGTAGTACCCCGCCTCCTTCAGACCCAGGTTGCTCCCGGCCTCACGCAGCAGGTCGTACACGCCGACCGCGAACTCGGTGGGGACGTACAGCTCCCAACCGAGCTCGCCGACGTAGGTGATCCTGGTGGCCCGCACGGTGGCGTGACCGAGGTCGATCAGACGGCTGGTGGCAAAGGGGAACCCCTCGTGGGACAGGTCCGCCCGGGACAGCTTCTGGAGCAGCGCACGCGAACGTGGTCCCATCACGCCGTACACGGCGTAGGCCGAGCTGACGTCGACGACGGCGACGCTCTGGTCGGGGTCGGCGTGGCGGGTGATCCAGTCCTGATCGCGCAGGACCGAGCCTGAGCTGGTCACCAGCAGGTACTCGTCGTGCGCGACCCGGGTGACCGTCACGTCCGCCTCGTAGCCGCCGCGGCTGTTGAGCAGACCGGTGTACACCGCCCGGCCGGGCTTGACCGCGACGTCGGCGGTGCACACCCACTGGAGCAGCGCCTCTGCGTCGGGGCCTTTCACGAGCAGCTTCCCGAACGAGGTCTGGTCGAACAGGGCGACGTCCTGACGGGTCGCCCGCTGCTCCGCTGAGCTCCACTCCAGCCAGCTCGGCTTGCCCCAGGAGTAGTCCAGCACCGGCTCCGTGCCGGGAGGTGCGAAGACGTTCACCCGCTCCCAGCCCATCTTCGAGCCAAAGACCGCACCGCTCGCGGCCTGCCGGTCGTAGGCCGGTGACCGTCGGAACGGGCGCGCGGTGGCCAGCTCCCGGTTCGGCCAGGGGACGGCGTAGTGCAGGCCGAGCACCTCCCCGACCCGGTCGCGCAGCCACTGGTTGTTGCCGTTGAAGGGCGCGAACCGCCTGATGTCCACGGCCGACAGGTCGGTGGTCGGTTCGCCGTTCACGACCCACTCCGCCAGCGCCCGCCCGGCGCCGCCTGCGGAGGCGATGCCGACGGAGTTGAACCCGGCGCAGACGAAGAAGCCCCTGAGCTCTGGTGCCTCGCCCAGCAGGAACTGGTTGTCGGGCGTGAAGCTCTCCGGTCCGTTGTAGAGCTTCTTCACCCCGGTGTGCTGGAGCGCCGGGATCCGCTGCAGCGCGCTCCGCATGATGATCTCGAAGTGCTCCCAGTCCTCCTCGAGCAGCTGGAACTCGAAGGGGTAAGGCAGCTGGTCGGGCGCGAGCCATGGCTTGGCCTCGGGTTCGAAACCTCCGACGACCAGTCCGCCGACCTCCTCCTTGAAGTAGGTGTAGCCGTCCGGGTCGCGCAGCACGGGAAGGTTGCGGTGCACGCCGTCGATCTGCTCGGTGACGACGTAGAAGTGCTCCGCGGAGTGCAACGGGACGTTGACGCCGGCAAGCTCCCCGACCGCCTTGGCCCATTGGCCGGCGCAGTTGATGACGACCTCGGCCTCGAGGTCACCCCGGTCGGTACGCACCCCGGTCACGACGCCGTCGCGATGCAGCACCTCGGTCACCCGGGTGCCCTCGAAAACCTTGGCGCCCCGGGCGCGGGCGCCTCTGGCAAGGGAGGCCGTCACGTCGGTGGGGTTGGCGCTGCCGTCGCCGGGCAACCAGATCGCGCCGAGCAGGTCCTCGGTCTCCAGGATCGGGTAGAGGTCCTTGGCTCGTGCCGGGCTGATCAGCTCGCACTCGAGGTCGAAGGCCGCCGCGGTAGCGACGGTGCGCTGCAGCTGCACCATCCGGTCCTGGGTGCGCGCCACGGTCACGCCGCCGCAGCGCTTGTAGCCGGTAGCCAGGCCGGTCTCGGCCTCCAGCCGGCTGTAGAGCTCCGCGGAGTACTGCACCAGCCGGGTGCCGCTCTCGGTGGCCCGCAGCTGCCCGACGAGACCGGCGGCGTGCCACGTCGTACCGCCGGAGAGGTGGCCCTGCTCGAGCAGGACGAGGTCGGTCCAGCCCAGGGCGGCGAGGTGGTAGGCGACGCTGGTGCCGACGATGCCGCCACCGATGACGATGACACGGGCGCGGTCGGGCAGTTCCGTGCTCATGATCGGGTGCTCACCGAGCGACTACATCGGGGTGACGTAGGCGCCGCTGATGCCACCGTCCACCAGGAACGTCGACGCGGTGATGAACGAGGAGTCGTCGCTGGCCAGGAAAGCCACCGCTGCAGCGATCTCGTCCGGCTCGGCGAAGCGCCCGATGGGGATGTGCACAAGCCTGCGGGCGGCTGCTCCGGGAGCTGTTCGCGAAGGACCCCGAG
>JBKJVH010000118.1:0-4448 GCA_046590985.1 Mycobacteriales bacterium | reverse complement strand
GTCGAGAGCTGCGTCCGACCAGCCGTGCTCAGGGAAGCGGCCGATCTTCTTCAGGCGGGCATTGATGTAGGACTCCATCTGACCACGCTTGCCGGCCGGCCACTTCCCGTCCTTCGGGCGGGCGTACTCGAGGTCGAGGTCGCTGATGATCGGCTTGTTCTGCAGGCCTTCCCGGAAAGTGGTCGTGCCGTTGACGTCCTCGGTCACGATCCGGGTCTTGGCGCTGTCGGGGAACTTGGACACTTGGTTCTTCAGGGACTTCGCCTGGTCGGTCGAGATCCCGCGGGACCGCAGGAAGTCCGGGTCGTCGAGCTGCTCGAGGTAGGCGAAGTCCGGCGCCCCCTTCACCTTCCCGAGCTCCTTGCGGAACGTGCTTCCTGGCCGCTCGACGACCGCCGTCACCCCATCCGGGTGCAGCAGGCGGACACCGTCCAGATCGGTCTTGGTCGACCCGTCGACGAGCTGACGAAGCCCTGAGTTGGGGTCCTGGTAGTCGGTCCACAGCTTCTTCTGGTCGGCGTAGCGCTGCTCGATCTTGGCCCGCACCCCAGGCTGTCGACGTTCCAGGCCGTCGAGCACGTGCTGGGAGGGCAGCTTCGGCTCGAAGACCGACGCCCGGCCGGCGAGGGACTCCTCGGCGCCGAGGAGCTTGTCGATGCTGCTCACCGCCTTGGGCTTGATGTATTCGCGCTTGGCGACGCCGTCGAGCCCGGAGGACAGCGGTTCGCTCGTACGGGCCCCGATCTCGAAGTCGACGCCGAACTTCTCGTTGACGTCCTTCACGATGCTCTCCAGCTCGCGCGCGTCGGTGGGCCGGATGCCGCCTTTGGCCACCAGGGACGCATCGTCGAGGACCTCGCCGTAGGGGAGCTCCTGCACCGTCTGGTTGGCTTTCTCCGCCAGCTCCAACCGGCGGGTAGCGGTACCGGTGCTGTCCGCGCCGGTGATCGGTGCGGACGTCTCGGCCACCTCCTCACCCAGGGTGGTGACCCGCCTGAGACCGATCGCCTCGAGAGCCTTGGGCGCCACGGCCACGATGCCTCGGACCCCTACCTCGCCGAGCGCGCCGAGAGAAGCCTCCTTGACGCCCTCGAAGCTGGCGCCGCCCCACTCCTTGCCGGAGGCGCGGTTGTAGGCGATCGGGTCCTTCTTGTACGCGGCGTCGTTCTGCGCCATCACGACCGGGATGCCGTCGGCGACCTCCCCGAGCGCGGTGACCGTGCTCTTCGCGAACGCCGCGTTGTCCTTGATGATGTTCAGCGCGCCTTCCGGGGTCTGGCTCGCGATGATCGACTCACCCAGGTAGCCGAGGTTCTCCAGCGCCGACTTACCGAGGCTGCCGGCTCCCGCGACCAGCTTCTCCGAGAGCTGACGGCGGCCCTCCGGGTCGCTCAGCGTGTCGTAGGCGTTGGACAGGAACTGGCCGCCCGACTTCCCGAACTTGTCGACCCGGTCCTTGAACTCGGTGCCATACCCCTCCCAGAAGGCATCCTGCTCTGCCTTGTTCTGCCTGAGAACACCGGCGAGCTCAGGTGGGAGGCCGAGCTCTGCGGCCGCGGCGATGTCCGCGGCGCTGGGGGTGGGCAGCCCGAGGTGGTTCTTCATGGCGTCACCGACGAGCTTGCTCATCTTGCGGTCGTTGTCGGCGGCGAGCTTGAGGACGCTGTTGAGTCCCTCGACGGAGAGCCCCTGCAGGTCCTCCTTGGTGGGCTTGCGTTGCGTGACCGAGACGGTGAGGCCCTGCGAGCCCTTCACGACGGTGCTGTCGGCCAGCGCCCCCTGCACGTTGGCGCTGATCAGCGCGTCACCCAGCTCGCCAGTCTCGAGCTGGTACTTGAAGGTCTTCGTCTGGTGCGCGGCGAGTGCCGTCGGCAGTGGCGCGTTGGGTCCGGAGGTCAGCGTCACGGGCGGGCCACCGCTGCCCTTGACCTTGTCGACCGCGAACCCAGATGCGTCCGCGAACGTGACGTTGCTGAGGTCCTCGTCGCGGGGGTTGGTGACCTTCATCGTGATGCTGAAGCTCTGCCCGTGGACGACGTCCCCGCCCTTGAGGGAGACCTGGATGTCGGTGGCCTTCTTCTGGGTCTTCCAGTTGACCGTCCGGTCGGGTGGGACGTCCACGGTGATGGCGTAGTGGCAGTCGGTGGTGGCGTCGCCGGAGTTGTCGGCGCAGTAGTCGGTCCTGGTCGGTGGGTCACCGGCCTTGGCCGGAGGATCGGTCGTCGAGGCGGTCAGGACGTACCGGCCCTTGGGGACGCGGGCCGCGAAGTAGCCCTGGCCATCGGTGACGACCGTGGTGCCGTCCTTGCCGACCAGGCGAACCATGGCGTTGGCCTTGGGCTTGGAGTCCGGACCGAGCACGTGGCCCTCGACCAGCCCCTCCCCGCGCGGCCGGAAGTTCACCGTCTTGCTGCCACCGACCTCGACCTGCCGGCTGTTCAGGCACTCATCGATCATCGGCTCCGCGCAGACATCGGCGCCGGCAGTGACCGTGTAGGTCCCTTTCTTGGCGAGGAAGTAGTAGTCGCCCGTCTTGTTGGTGACGGTCGAGTCGCCCTCCGGCCCCGCCAGGGTCATCGGCACCCCGGCGAGCCCGCGGCCGTCGGACAGCACGATGCGGCCGGAGATGCCGAACCGGTCGTCGTCCTTGGGGATCACGCCGTAGTAGTCGCTCGCGTACGTGCCCGCGCAGGCCGCGAACTCCGCCCTGCCCTGCTCCACAGCGATCTGGGAGCCACAGGGACCCGTGATGCCCGCGGACGGCGTGACCCACTGCCAGTTCGTCGGTCCTGGCGTGATGGTGCAGGTGGCCGAGGTCGCGACGTCCCGGTCGCCCAGGGTCCAGTGACCGTCTGCGCCCTTCACCTCGATGGTGCGCGACTCCTTGTTGATGTCGCAGTCCTTGCCCTCGCCGGCGAGGGTGAAGCTGACTCCGCCGGGCTTGAGCGACACGGTCATCGTGACGGACTCCCCTTCCCGCACGACGTGCGGGCTGACGGTGAGCTTGCCCGTCCACGGCTCCTGGATGCACGGCGGTGGGTAGTCCCGGCAGTCACCCTGCACCGGCGTCGGCCCGAAGTCCTTCTTGGCCGAGTCCTGCGCCCCTGCCGGCACGCTGAACGAGGTCACCAGAGCGAGTACGCAGACCACTCTCAAAGCACGCATGTCGACCCCCGCCACGACGGTACGCAGCATGTCCTGCCGCGCCGACCGCTCGCCCAGAAAGCACTACATAGGGCTACTTCGCGTAGTCCAATCTGACCGGAAAGGGCAGCCGTTCGGGGCTTGCGGTGCGGTCGACGCGGGCGGGTGATAGCCGAGGCGGCGTTGTGCAGGTGCACGAAGGCGGGGCGCTCGTCGGCCAGCACCTCCTCGAGTCGCGTCGCCGCGTCGCTACTTCACCGAACAGGCCACGACCACCTGACCCATCCCGTAGCCGCGGACCGCCAGCGGCCCTGCGGTGCACAGGCCCTGGTTGCTGTCGTACAGCGGGCTTCGTCCCCCGACCTGGTACGTGCCGGGCGGCAAAACCACCCGGAAGGTGCCGTCGTCGGCCGCTGAGGTCGTGAACCGCTGGTCGCCGCGTCGGAACGTGACGGTGCCGCCGATGCCGACCCCGCCGCCGGGGGCCGGGCCGCCGACGCGCTGCAGCACCCCGGTGACGGTGCCGGGCGGTGGCAGCAGTCCGGCCTCCAGGACCAGGTCGAGCTGGTTCTCGTACTTCTTGGTCAGGACCGCGGTGCGGACCCCGTTCGTGGGGGACCGGCCGTCGCAGGCGTAGGGCCGCATCGAGACCAGCCCGTCGGGACCTGCTGCGTAGTGAGACCTCAGCAGGATCACGGTGCCGACCTGATGCGCGCACCCTGGCTGGTTCAGCGGGGGACTGACGCCGTTCTCGAGCGCGTTCGTCTGCGATCGCAGCGTCGCCAGGGCCGCGCCCTCGAGCCGCGCCGAGCGCTCGAGGCGGAAGTCCTCGTACTCGCAGACCGTCAGGGTCGCCGGCGTCCCGGGCACCAAGGCGTCCGCGGCGCCCTCGCGGGGTGCCAAGGGCAGCACGTCGGTCGGGGTCACCTTCGTCCGGCAGCCGTGCTCGTCGACGCTGATGCGGGTCACCGTGCCGGCGAGCTCCAGCGCGCGAACCAGCGTCGGCGCGGTCACGACCACGGTCACGTTGGCTGCGGGGATCGTGACCACCGCGACCGCTCCGTCCGGGGTCTCGTCCGCGCCCGCGAGAGCCGCGGTCCCTGAGATGGTGGTGGGGCGCTGCGCGACCGGCAGGCCGGCGTACGTCGCGCCCTGGAACCTCACCTCGGTCAATCCCGGTGGACGCGGCCTGAGGCACAGCTGCTGCCCGAACGCCGGCACGGACACGGTGTTCTGAACGGGCGTCCCGCACTGGAGCGCATTCAGTGGCCAGGTGCGGGGCACGAGCACCTGGACCCCGCGAT
>JBKJVH010000254.1:0-5970 GCA_046590985.1 Mycobacteriales bacterium | reverse complement strand
GCGGGCTGGGGCAACCTGGTCAACCGCACGATGTCGCTGGTGCACAGCAACATCGGGTCCATCCCCGAGGCGGGGGCGCTGAGCGCCGACGACGCGGCCCTCGCGTCCTCGCGTGCGTCGTTCGAGTCCGTTGGCACCCTCCTCGGGCGCAACCAGGTGAAGGCGGCGATCAACGAGGCGATGCGGGTGGTCGGGGAGGCCAACAAGTACCTCTCGGACAACGCGCCGTGGAAGCTCAAGGAGGACCTGCCGCGGCGCGACACCGTGCTGCACGTCGCGTTGCAGCTGATCTCGGACGCGAAGACCCTGCTCACGCCGTTCCTCCCGCACAGCTCCCAGAAGGTGTACGCGATGCTCGGCGGCGCCGGGGAGTGGAGCGGCCTGCCGTCGCTGGTCGAGGTGGACGACCTGGACGGTGGGCCCTCGTACCCCGTCCTGATGGGGGACTACGCCGCCGCGGCGGCGGTGTGGACGTCGCTGCCGATCACGCCGGGCGTCCCGATCGGCGAGCCGGTGCCGCTGTTCACCAAGCTCGACCCGTCGGTCGTGGCCGAGGAGCTGGCCCGGTTGGCCGAGGCCGCCGGCGACGTCGAGGCCCCCGAGGCGACGGAGTGACCGCCACCCCTCCCCTTGTGTCCTCACGCCGACGCTCAGCGGTGGGGGGACTCTGCAGGACGTTAGGAAGGGGGCGGTACGCATGACGCAACGCGGGAAGGTCAGCGAGGCGGCGGCTCCGCCGGCACCGGAGGGCCTCGCCGTCCCCGTGGCGGACAGCCACTGCCACCTGGACATCATGGGCGGCGATGTGGCCGCCCAGCTGGCCGCTGCGGCAGCGGTAGGCATCGACACGGTCGTGCAGATCGGTGTGGACGTGGCGTCGTCGCGGCTGTCGGCGGACCTGGCGGCGCAGCACGAGAGCGTCTGGGCGGCCGTCGCGCTGCACCCCAACGAGGCCGGTCGGGGCGCGGCGACGGCGGACGCCCTGGAGGCCATCGCCCGGTTGGCGGGCCTGCCGCAGGTCAAGGCCATCGGGGAGACCGGGCTCGACTACTTCCGTACCGGTCCGGACGGCCACCGGCTGCAGGAGGCGTCCTTCCGCGCGCACATCGGGATCGCGAAGGACAGCGGGAAGGCCCTCGTCATCCACGACCGGGACGCCCACAACGACGTGCTGCGGGTGCTCCGGGAGGAAGGCGCCCCCGACACCGTGGTGTTCCACTGCTACTCCGGGGACGCCGCGATGGCCCGGACCTGCGCGGAGGCGGGCTACTACCTGAGCTTCGCGGGGCCGGTGACCTTCAAGCCCAACGACGCCTTGCGCGAGGCGGCCGCCGTCTGCCCGGAGGACCGGTTGCTCGTGGAGACCGATGCGCCGTTCCTCACCCCGATGCCGTACCGGGGCAGGCCGAACGCGCCGTACCTGGTGCCGCTGACGGTCCGGGCGCTGGCGGCGGCTCGCGGCACTGAGGTCGACGCGCTCTGCCACGCGATCGCCGCCAACGGCCGCCGCGCCTTCGCCTACTAGCGCGCAGGGCCATCCACAGCCGAGAAAGAGAGCGGGTTCACACTCGCGCCCCACGCGAGCCTTCTGACCTGCGGCTTTCCTCCACAGCGGCACCCCAAAAGCTGCCTCTTCGTCCACAGATCCCCCTCAGGGCATTTGGCGAGTCGTACCAACCCCCGTTACGTTTCTGAGACATCAGCCGGGGTCGGGGAAGTCCACGGCGGTGCAGGGGGAGCCGGTCGGCACGCGTGCCACCGGCTCTTCAACTGCCCGCCCGCCCGTGCCCGGGACGCTCGAAGCTCGGAGATCTGTGAGCATTCGCTCCCTCAGCCAGCGCGTGGCCCTGCGCCCCGTGGCCCTCGGTGTCAGCCTGCTCGCCATCACCGGTGGGCACGCGGCCTACCAGGCCTCGGCGAAGACCTTCACCGTCTCGGTCGACGGTCACACGCAGCAGGTCCGCCTGCACGGCGACACCGTGGCCCAGGTTCTGAAGACCGCACACCTGTCCGTTCAGGAGCACGACCTGCTCGCCCCGGACAAGGGCGTGAAGATGAAGGCGGGTGAAACGGTTGTGCTCCGGCGCGGCCGCCCGATGGAGCTCACGATCGACGGCAGGCAGCGCACCGTCTGGGTCACCGCGACCAGTGTCGATGAGGCGCTCGGTCAGATCGGCCTCCGGGCCCAGGGCGCCATCCTGAGCGCCGACCGGTCCCGTGGCATCCCGCTCAAGGGCTTCTCTCTCGACGTCCGGACCCGCAAGACCGTGCAGATCCTCGACGCCGGCAAGGTCCGTCGCGTCGTCACGAACTCGCTCACCGTCGGTGAGGTCCTCACCGAGGCGAAGGTCAAGGTCCGCAAGCAGGACAAGCTGTCCCGCCCGGTGACCACCGCGGTCAAGAACGGCCTGGTCATCGGCATCACCCGCCTCGACGGTGGCCATGAGGGCCAGGACATCGCGCTCCCCTTCGGCGTCGAGCGCCGCGCGGACCCCTCGATCTACAAGGGGCAGACCAAGACGCTCCGCGAGGGCCGCGTCGGCGTGCTGCACCGCAACTACATGCTGCGCTACGTCAACCACAAGCTGGCCCGGCGCACCCTCACCAGCGCCCACGTCACGGCCCGCCCCGTCACGGAGGTCGTCGCGTACGGCACCAAGGCCCGTCCGGTTCCGCCGCGCGCGGTGACGGGCGCCGACGGCCTCAACTGGGGCGCACTGGCGAACTGCGAGTCCGGCGGCAACCCGCGGGCCGTGTCGAGCGACGGCTCCTACCGCGGGCTCTACCAGTTCTCGCTGAGCACCTGGCACGGTGTCGGCGGCAGCGGCGACCCCATCGACGCGTCCTCCAGCGAGCAGACCTACCGGGCGAAGGTCCTCTACAAGCGCTCCGGGCGCTCCCCGTGGCCCGTCTGCGGTCGGTACCTCTGACGCTCCTGACGGCCCCGGACATCCGGCGGCTGGCCGCGGAGCTTGACCTGCGCCCCACCAAGCAGCTCGGCCAGAACTTCGTCCTCGACCCCAACACCGTCCGGCGCCTGGTGCGCACGGCGGCCGTTGGGGTCGACGACGTGGTCGTGGAGGTCGGTCCTGGGCTCGGCAGCCTCACCCTCGGGCTGCTCGAGGAGGCCGCGCACGTCATCGCGGTCGAGATCGACCCGCGGCTCGCCGGTCGGCTCCCGCAGACGATCGCCGAGCACGCCCCGGAGCACGCGCACAAGCTGGACGTGGTCCTGCAGGACGCGCTGCTCCTGGAGAACGTCGAACCAGCCCCGACGGCCTTCGTGGCGAACCTGCCGTACAACGTGGCTGTCCCCGTCCTGCTCCGGCTCCTGGAGAAGCTGCCGTCGCTCGAGAAGGGCCTGGTGATGGTGCAGGCCGAGGTCGCCGACCGGCTCGCCGCCCCGCCCGGCTCCAGGACGTACGGGGTGCCGAGCGTCAAGGCGGCCTGGTACGCCGACGTCAGCAAGGCCGGCACGATCGGTCGGAACGTGTTCTGGCCGGCGCCCAACGTCGACAGCGGCCTGGTTGCCTTCGCCCGGCGGGAGCCACCGCACGCCGACCGGGAAGCCACCTTCGCGGTCATCGACGCTGCGTTCGCGCAGCGCCGCAAGACCCTCCGGGCGGCGCTGGCCGGCTGGGCAGGCTCCGCGCCTGCTGCCGAGGAACGGCTGCGCGCGGCAGGCATCGACCCGCAGGCCCGGGGTGAGGTCCTGGGCGTCGAGGACTTCGCGCGGCTCGCCGCCACGACGGCCCTCTAGGCTGATCGGATGCCCGCTCCCGTCGACAGCGTCACCGTCCGGGCCCCGGCAAAGGTCAACCTGCACCTCACCGTCGGCTCGGTGCGACCCGACGGCTTCCACGACCTCACCACCGTCTTCCACGCCATCGGCCTGTACGACGAGGTCACCCTCACGCCGGCCGCCGCGCTCAGCGTCACGATCGAGGGCACGACCGACGGCGTGCCGACCGACGGCACCAACCTCGCCGCTCGTGCCGTCGCCGCGATGGCCGCGCACACCGGCCTGGACACCGACGTCGCGATCACGATCCGCAAGGGCATCCCGGTCGCCGGTGGCTGCGCCGGGGGGTCCGCGGACGCGGCCGCTGCCCTGGTCGCCTACGACGCGCTGTTCGGCTGCGGCCTGGGCCGTGGCGAGCTCAGCGCGATCGGTGCGACCCTCGGGAGCGACGTCCCGTTCTCGCTCCACGGGGGAACGGCACTCGGCACCGGCCGCGGTGAGCGGCTCACCTCTGTGCTGGGCTCGGGGACGTACGCCTGGGTGCTCGCGCTCGCCGACGGCGGACTGTCCACGCCCGCGGTCTACGCCGAGCTCGACCGGCAGCGTGAGCACGGTCCCGTGTCGGTGGTCAGCGACTCCGCGGAGGTGCTCGCCGCGCTCCGCCAGGGCAGCCCCGAGGCCCTGGGGCGGGCGCTGTCGAACGACCTGCAGCCCGCCGCGCTGGCCCTGAAGCCCGAGCTGCGCAGGCTGCTCGACACCGGCGACGACCTTGGCGCGCTCGGTGGCGTCGTCTCCGGCTCCGGTCCCACCGTCGCGTTCCTGGCACGCGACGACAAGCACGCCACGGCCCTGGCCGCAGCTCTGTCCGGTCACGGCGTCTGCCGTACCGTCCGCGTCGCCGAGGGACCCGTCCCCGGCGCCCGCCTCGTGAGGGCCTGATGGCCACGAATCTCATCAACCTCGAGAACGTCACCGTCGCGCACGGCACCAAGCTGCTGCTCGACAACGTCTCGCTCGGCATCTCCGACAACGACCGCATCGGGGTGGTGGGGCGCAACGGCGGTGGCAAGACCACACTGCTCAAGACCCTCGTCAAGACCGAGGAACCGCACTCCGGTCGCGTCACCCACGCCGGCGGCCTGCGCATCGGCGTGCTCACCCAGGACGTCCGGATCGACACCCGCCTGACCGCGCACCAGGCGATCCTCGGCGACACCGCGGAGCACACCTGGGCCGGCGATGCGAAGGTCCGCGCCGTCCTTGACGGCCTCGGCCTGCACGAGGTCGGCCTGGACGCGGTCGTCGAGACGATGTCCGGTGGCGAGCGCCGCCGCGTCGCACTGGCAGCGCTGCTCATCGGCGAGTGGGACCTGATCGTCCTCGATGAGCCGACCAACCACCTCGACGTCGAGGGTGTCGCGTGGCTCGCCGGGTTCCTCAAGACCCGCCGCGGCGCGCACCTGGTCGTCACCCACGACCGGTGGTTCCTCGATGAGGTCAACGAGTCGACGTGGGAGGTCCACGACGGCGCCGTCGACGCCTACGACGGCGGCTACTCCGCCTACGTGCTGGCCCGCGCCGAGCGCGACCGGATGGCGGGTACGGCAGAGCAGAAGCGCCTGCAGCTGGCCAAGAAGGAGCTCGCGTGGCTGCGCCGTGGCCCGCCCGCGCGTACCAGCAAGCCGAAGTTCCGGATCGACGCGGCGAACGCGCTGATCGCCGACGAGCCGCCGCCCCGCGATGAGATCGCGCTGCAGCGGTTCGCGACCGCGCGCCTTGGCAAGCAGGTCTACGACGTCGAGGACGTGTCGCTGACCTTTGGCGATCGGGTGCTGTTCGACCACGTCACCTGGCGCGTCGGCCCCGGTGACCGCATCGGCATCGTCGGCGTCAACGGCGCCGGCAAGTCGACGCTGCTGAAGATGCTGATGGACCAGGTCCACCCGGCGTCCGGGACGGTCAAGGTCGGCCAGACCGTCAAGGTCGCCTACCTGTCGCAGGAGGTCGCCGAGCTCGACCCGATGCTGCGTGTCCTGGAGGCGGTCGAGCAGGTCGCCAAGCAGGTTGACCTCGGCGGCAAGCCGGTCGGCGCCTCGTCGCTCTGCGACCGGTTCGGCTTCACCGGCAACGCCCAGTGGACCCGCGTCGGGGATCTGTCCGGTGGCGAGCGTCGTCGCCTGCAGCTGCTTCGGCTGCTCATGGGCGAGCCCAACGTGCTGCTGCTCGAC
>JBKJVH010000148.1:0-18430 GCA_046590985.1 Mycobacteriales bacterium | reverse complement strand
CCCTGGCGTTGCCGGGCAGCCGGTCGTGGTGGTGCCGCACGACACCGTGGGCCCGGAGTACGCGCCGTCGTAGGAGTTCCCCGTGCACGTCGGCGCGTACTCCGGGCCCACGGTGTCGTGCGGCACCACCGCGACCGGCTGCCCGGCAACGCCAGGGGGATTCGTCTGGCCCGGAATCGTCTGCCCTGCGTTGATGACGATGGTGCCGTCCGTGGCCTTGGTGCAGATCTTCTCCGTGTAGTTGATCGCGCAGTAGGCAGCCGACCCAGGAACCGGCGCAGGCGTGTCCGCGACGGCGTTCACCGCCATAAGGATCAGGAGCGAACCGGTCAGTAGCACGACACCCTTCACGTGACCACCTCAATGTCCCTAACCAGCCATCCGGTCGAACCAGCCGACAGCGAAACGCTGAAATGGAAATCCGGCCGCGCCGGAACCCGTTGAACGACAGCACCCGTGCGGTCGATCTGGCTCTTCGCTGGAACCTTGCCGAAGACCTCGACCGAGACCGTGGCACCCGTCACGGGCGCAGCTGCAACATCCGTAACCGCGAAAGCGGTTCCCTCGATGCTGAGACCCTTCGAGTGACTGTCGTCCAGGGCGCCCTCATAGATCTTGCAGGTCCCACACTCGGGTTGACTGTAGGCACGGATGATGGACGCATCGGAAGTACTGAAGGCCACATTGAGCTGGTCGAAGTAGAACCTGACGAAAGCTGCGGCGCCTTGGGGGGTCTTCACCCGCGCGGCCGACGGCACGGCGGCAGGGCTGGACGTTGCGGGCGGCGTGACGGAGATGCTCGGCAGCACCTGCGGCTTGTCGCTCGACCCGGAGCACCCGGCCAGGAGCACGCCCAGGATCGCAAGTGAAGGAAGCACTCGGCGCTGGGTCACGGCCCCAGGATACCGATTTGCCCCAATCTCTGCGGGCGCCTGTGGACAAACACTTCCCCTCAGCGGCATGTGTCAGATCTGGCACACCTGGGTCAGATCTGGCACACCCTCCAGGCATACCTCGCCCGGCCCGTGCGTCGGACTAGGAGTCCAGCCAGTCGGTGATCAGCTTGTAGGCGATCGACACCGGCGTCGGGAGCATCGACGAGCCGTCCCGGAGCGCGTCGCGCGTGAACCAGCGGGCGTCCTCGAGCTCTCCGTCCGCGGCGACCGGGACGGCGTCCCCCGAGCACACGGCCGTGAAGCCGAGCATCAGGCTGGCGGGAAACGGCCACGGTTGCGACGAGGAGTACCGGACGTCCGAGACGGTCACCCCTGTCTCCTCCCAGACCTCGCGCACGACGGCCTGTTCTGCGCTCTCCCCCGGCTCGACGAAACCCGCGAGGGTCGAGTACCGCCCAGCCGGCCAGATCGCCTGGCGTCCCAGCAGACAGCGGTCCGCGCCGTCGGTGACGAGCACGATCATCGCCGGGTCGGTACGGGGGAAGTGCTCCGATCCGTCCTCGGCGCACCGACGGACGGAGCCACCTCGCACGGACTCGGTCGACCCGCCGCACCGCGGACAGCACGGGTGGGTGGCGTGCCAGTTCGCCAGGCCCACCGCGTGCACGAGCAGCCCGGCGTCGCGGTCGGACAGCAATGCCCCGACGTCGCGAAGCCCCCGAGGCTGGGCGCCGAGTTTCCGCGGAAGCGTTGCCCGTACAGCGAAGTAGGGCTGATCGGCCTCCCGACCGAGGTAGAAGCGATCACCAGCAGGCGCCTCGTCGGGAGACACGAAGACCAGCTCCGTACCGTCGAGCAGCGCCCGAGCCTGGTCGTCGACGACCAGCACCCGGCTCGACGACCAGGCGGTCTGGAGGGCATCGGCCGAACCCCGGGTAGCCGCGTCGCGATCGACAGTCGCCCGCGACAGGGCCGGGCGGGTCACGTCGTGACAGTCGCGGTGACAGTAGGAGTCTCGACCTCGACCAGCGTGCGCAGGCTGTCGGCGATGACCGCGCTGTCCCCGACGAACACGGGCGTGAGCACCGCCGGAGCGAGATAGCGCGCCGACGCCGCGAGGACGTCCTCGACGGTCACAGCCTGGAGCGCCTTCGGGTAGTCGCGCAGCCACTCCACGCCGAGCCCGGAGGTGGTGAGCTGGGACAGCAGCCCGGCCAACCCACCCTGGGAGGCAGACCCGAGGGCGAGGGTTCCGATGGCATAGCGGCGCGCCATGTCGAGCTCGGCCTGACCGACCGGGACCGTAGCCATCCGACCCAGCTCGTACAGGGTCTCGTTGAGGGCGGGGGCGGTGACTCCGGTCGCGACGTCGGCACCAGCGCTGAAGCGCGAGCCGGCGGGCGGGTGATCGACACCGGAGTTGGGGCTGTAGGTGTAGCCCTTGTCCTCGCGGATGTTCATGACCCAGCGCGAGCTGAAGTAGCCGCCGAACACCAGGTTCGCGAGCATCGTCGCCGCGAAGTCCGGGTCGGTCCGGGACGGTGCGGCGCCGCCGAACCGCAGCGTGGTCTGCACCGCGCCGGGCCGGTCCAGCAGCACCGCCGTGCGGCCCTGCTGGGCAGGCGCGGCAGGAAGCGGTTTCGCCGACGAGACCGTCGTCCAGCCCTCCAGGGCGGACGCCACCAGGGCGGTCGCGCGGGCCGGGCTGATGTCACCGACCAGGGTCAGCACCGAACCGGCGGGCGCGATCCTGGCCCGGTGGAGGGTCCGCAGGTTCTTGGCCTTCACGTCCTGCACGGCCTCTGCGGTGGGCAGGTCCAGCGCGTACGGGTGGCCGGCGTACATGCGGGCCATCAAGGCCTCGCGGGCGATGACCCCCGCGGAGCTGCGGTGGATCGCCAGCTCCTGGACGAGCCGGTCACGCTCCCCCTCGACCTCCCGCTTCGGATAGCTGGCGGACGTGAGCAGCTCGGCGAGCAGGTCGAGCAGACCGCCGAGACCACTGGCCAGCACCGAGCCGCCGAAGCCGAGCCGGTCGGCGTCGGTGCTCGCGCTGAGCTGGCCGCCGAGGGTCTGCAGGTCCACCGCGATCTGGTTGGCGTCGCGCTTCTCGGTGCCCGACAGCAAGGTGTCGGCGAGCAGGGTCGCGCGGGCGACGTGCTCCATCCCGCCCTTCCCCGTCGGGGCGGCGAAGGGGACACGGAGGCGGAGCTCGACGAGCGGCACGCCGGGACGGCGTACCGCCAGCACGCGCAGCCCGCCGGGGAGGGTCGTGTCGGCCACCGTCGGGAGCTTCGCGACACGGAGCTTGGCGAGCGGCGGAGCCGTACGGGCGGTCATGCGGACACCCCCGCAGGGCGGAGCTCGAGCACCGCGCGGTTGTCGCGACGCAGCGTCGCGGCGGCGGCCACGACCTGCTCCGCGGTGACCGCGGACAGCAGACTCGGCAGCTCGTTCAGGAGCTCGGCTCGACCGCGTTGCTGCTCGTACACCGCAGCATGGGTGGCACGACCCAGCACCGGGTCGATCTCGCGCAGGTAGCGGGCGACCATGCGGGACACCGTCCGTTGCACCTCGGCGTCGGTGACACCGCCGGTGACGAGGCGCTCGATCTCCTCGTCGACGCCGGCGATCACGGTGTCCGCGGAGACGTCGGGCGCGTGGTGCACCTCGATGAGGAAAGGCGTGGGATCCCGTGCGTCCAAGGGATCTCCCATGATCCCGAGGTAGCCGCCGATGCTCGTCGCGATGCGGTCGCGCAGCAGCAGCCGCTCCTGCAGCCGCGAGCTGTCCCCGTCGGTGAGGACCTCCGCGAGCACCACGAACGGCAGGTAGCCGACGAGATCCTCGGGGTCGGGTGTGCGCCAGGCCAGCGCGACGGCCGGCGCGGGCGCGAGCTTGTCCTCGACGTGCTGGCGCCGCTCCTGGGCGAGGTCGGGCTCACGGAAGGTCGGGGGCGTGGGGACCGTACGGCCTGGGATGTCGCCGAAGTGCTTCTCGACCCAGCCCAACACCTCGGCGGTGTCGATGTCGCCGGCGACAGCGAGCACGGCGTTGCCCGGTGCGTAGTAGCGGTCAAAGAACGACTGCGCGTCGCTGATGGTCGCCGCCTCGAGGTCCACGAAGGAGCCGTAGCCGTCGTGGGAGTTGGCGAACGAGTCGAACAGGATGGGCGGCATCTGCAGCCACGGGAACCCGCCGTAGGGGCGGTTCTGCACGTTCACGCGGATCTCGTTCTGCACGACCGCGACCTGGTTGTCGAGGTTCTCCTGCGTCAGCGCGACACTGCGCATCCGGTCGGCCTCGAGGAACAGCGCGAGCTCGGTCGCGTTGCTCGGCAGCACCTCGTAGTAGTTGGTGTAGTCGACGTGCGTGGACCCGTTGAGCACACCCCCCGACCCCTGTACGTAGGAGAAGTGCTCGGTCTTCCCGAGGCTCGCCGAGCCCTGGAACATCAGGTGCTCGAAGAGGTGGGCGAACCCGGTCCGCCCCTCGGGCTCCGAACGCATCCCTACGTCGTAGTAGACGGCGACCGCGACGACCGGGCTGGTCTTGTCCGGCAGCAGCACGATGCGCAGGCCGTTGGCGAGCTGGGCCCGCTCGACGGCGTAGGAGAGGGCGGCGGTCTTGGCAGGAGCGCGAGTCGGCACAGCCTGACGCTAGTACGTCCGGGAGCGGCCTGTGGACGAAGGCGTCAGACCGTCGCGCCGAACCGGCAGAGTGGACGGCTCAGAGGTGGAGGTTGACCATGAGGGGCATGACCGGTGACACGATCGACCTGGACCGGCGTTACACGCTGGCGGACCTGGACGACTTCCCCGAGGACGGCCGACGGTACGAGCTCGCGGACGGCTGGCTCCTCGTGAGCCCGTCGGCCCGGCGCCTGCATCAGGTCGGCTCCAAGGGGATCGGGCAGGCCCTCGAGGCTGCCTGCCCTCGGGACCTGTACATCTTCCCGCTGCCCATCAACGTGGACGATCCCGACGCGACGCACTTCGAGCCGGACGTCACGGTGGTTCGCCGCGAGTTCGCCCTCATCGAGAACGGCGACACCCCGTTGCTCGCGGTCGAGATCCGGTCACCCTCGACCGCTGGCCGCGACGCCGTCCGCAAGCGCCGCGAGTACGCCCGGCTCGGCATCGCCTCGTACTGGCTGTTCGACGTGGAGGATCCCTCGCTGCGGATCCTCGAGCTCGATGGCGACGACTACGTCGAGCGGGCCTTCGTGACCGGGTCCGAGTCCGTGACCGTCGCGCTCCCGTTCCCGGTGACCCTCAGCCCCGCAAGGCTTCTCCAGGTCTAGGCCGGTCGCACTGCCAGGATGTTGCGGATCAGGAAGACCCGCTCGTCCTGGCGCAGCTCGCACCAGGCCTCGAGCGTCCGGTCGACCTGCGCGATCTCGCTGATGACGCGGGTGGTGCGGGAGCCACCGCTGTCGACGTAGTCGATCTCCACGTCCCCGCCCTCGTCCATCGCGGCCTCGAGGAGCTCACCCATGTACGGAGGCAGGTGCGGGGCGAAGATCGTGTGCCAGGTGGGCTGAGGGAAGAGCTCGAACACGGGCGCGAGAGTCCCCTGCCGCAAGCCGGCCACGACACTCGCCGGCTCGGCGAGCCACCGCGGACGAACCGTGCTGCCGGCGACGACCCCCTCGGGCGCCGCCTTCGCCTTACTGGCAGGCCCGACCGGGGCATGTCCGACAGCGCGCAGCCCCGCCATCACCTCGGCCGGCTTCTTCACCGACGCGAGCACTCCCGGTTGGACCTGCTTGAGGCCCAGGGAGGCGAGCTTCTTGTCGCGCAGCAGCGTGATCGCCAGCGGCTCGTCGTCGACCCGCAGCAAGGTGGCGGCCGCGAACACCTCGATCTGCCCGTGCTTCGCGGCGCCGTCGAGGACGAGCTGCTCGATGACCTGCGGCAGCTTCCGCTGCGACCTGGTCCGAAGCTCCTCGATCAGCTCCGTCGAGGTGCGTCCCGCGTCGAGGGCCCGGCGCACTCCGGTGGGGGTGACCCGCCAGGTGCGTTCGGCCTCCTGGTCGGCGACCAGCGCCAGCAGCGCACGGAGCCCGGCGCTGGCACGGCCGGCGACGATGACGGTGCCGTCGGCCTGGAACACCGCCTCGTCCTGCTCGGGAGGGATAACGGCGCCCAGCGCCTTGTGCGCGCCCTCGACGTCGTCCTCGAGCAGCGGCGCCAGCCACGGACCGTGCAAGCCGAAGGCTCGCACCAGGTGCATCTCCGACACGATCCGGCCGGGGTGGACGCCGTACCAGCGCCACTTCAGCCAGGCAACGAGGCTCTCGTCCGTGGCCGGCCGGAGCGCTGCCTCAGCCACCTGCCGAAACGTCGGCTGGGTCCGCGGGGCGCGATAGCCGGCCAACGCTGCATCGTCGGTGTCGCCGAGGGACCGGGGTCCGGCGGCGAGCGCCGGCCGTACCAGTGCGACGTAGCCCTCGACCTCGCCCCACGCCAACCAGGCAGCGGCCCGCTTGGTCGGCACCCCTGCTTCGTAGCCCGTCGACAGCAGTCCCGCGTCGCCGCACACGTCGAGCAGCCAGGTCACCCGCTCCGGCTCGCAGCGCAGCAGCTTCGCGAGCCGGCGCCGTTCCTGGATCCCGATGCCGCCGGACTGCAGGTGCTTCAACCCCGGACCGCAGGCGGCGAGCAGGGCGCGAACCTCCGCGACCAGGGCGAGTGCCACGTCCGCCCCGGCTGAGCTCTTCGGCGCCACCCGTTCCGGCTCGAGGTGCACCCGGCCGACGACCCGCTGACCCCGGACAGCGGCGAGGAGCTCGGCCGGCACCGTGGTGGCGCCATCACCTGCATCGAAGGCGAAGCACCGCGCCACCAGCCACTCTCGAGGCTCAGCGGCGAGACCGTGAACCGGACCGTCGGTGGCGATCGTGGTGAGGGCCTCCTGCACCGAGACCGGGGCTTCGTCGAGCAAGGCGATGACCCGCGCCGGATCTTCGACGACCGCACAGATCTGCTCCACGGCATCCGGTGAAGACCTGGCCACCCCGAGCTCGAGGATCTCGAGCACCCCGCGAAGCCGTTGCAACGGCACCCGCTCCGCCACGGACCGGAACGTCACGCCCCTGTCCAGCAGACTCGGGGCCTGGCTCCGCATCCCCGACGGCACTCGCCACGCCATCCCGTCTTCGACCGGCCAGGCCAGCGCGAGAGCCGACAGCCGCTGCAGCGCTGCCTCGACGTGACCGGCCGGTACCTCACCGCTTCGCGCAAGAACCTCCTCGACCTGGGCCACGGTGGCGCGCCCACCCAGGTGGGCCACCACGCCCGCGACCTGCGCGGTCCCAACGTCGAGCAGCACCAGGGCATCGAGCATCGACTGCGGTTGCGACACCCGCGACCCGAGCAGCTCGAAACTGACGGCCGGCCGGATCAGCAGGTCCGTACGCACGTCGAGCACGTGCTGGAGCTGCGCGTCGGGCAGCGATTCGAGCCAGGCGGTGATGCCCTCGCCTGCGGCCGTCAAGGCCCGTCGACCTGGGACTGGAGGTCGGGCGGGCGTTCTCCCAGGAACACGGTGCGCATGCTCACATCATGACGCATGGCCGACCGATACCGTGCGCGGGTGACCGCACCGTACGAGGGCTTCGAAGGACACATCGGCCGCACCGTGGCCGGCTCCACGCCGTACTGGCCGCCACGACCGGACGCGCGCGGGAAGCCGAACGTGATCGTCGTGCTGACCGATGACCTCGGCTTCGCCGACCTCGGCTGCTACGGGTCCGAGATCGCCACGCCGCACTTGGACGCGCTGGCCTCGCGAGGGCTGCGGTACACCAACTTCCACGTCACGCCGATGTGCTCCCCGACCCGCGCCGCGCTGCTGACAGGGCTGAACCCGCACGCTGTCGGCATCGGTCACGTCGCGCACTCCGACCCGGGGTTTCCCGGGTATGCGATGGAGCTGTCCGACAACGTGGCGACGACCGCCGAGATCCTGCGCGACCATGGCTACGCCACCATGATGGTCGGCAAGTGGCACCTGGCCAAGGACTCCGACTGCTCCGACGCCGGCCCGATGCACTCCTGGCCGTGCCAGCGCGGCTTCGAGCGGTTCTACGGCTTCCTCGACGGGTTCACCAACCTGCACCACCCGCACCGACTGCTGCAGGACAACACCGCTGTCGAGACCGACGCCTACCCCGAGGGCTACTACCTCACCGACGACCTGACCGACCGCGCGATCGCGATGATGAAGTCCACCAAGGCCTCCGACCCGACAAAGCCCTTCTTCCTGTATTTCGCGCACGGCGCCGTGCACGCCCCGCTGCACGCCAAGGCTGCGGACATCGCGAAGTACTCCGGCCGGTACGCCGCCGGCTGGGACGCGCTCCGTGATGAGCGGTTCGCCCGCCAGCACCAGCTGGGAATCCTGCCGGCGGGGGTGCAGCTGCCGCCGCGCAACAGCGAGCGGGGCAACGACGTTCTCCCCTGGGACGACCTGCCCCCGGAGCAGCAGGAGCTGTTCGCCCGCTACATGGCGGTGTACGCGGCAATGGTCGACAACGTGGACCAGCAGTTCGGCCGGCTGATCGAGACGCTCACCGAGCTGGGCGAGCTCGACAACACGATCATCTTGTTCACCAGCGACAACGGTGCCTCCCGCGAGGGCGAGGCCGAGGGCACCACCGCCTACTACCAGCACCTGCTGGGCAACACCGACCTCGACGCCGACCTCGCCCGCCTCGACGACATCGGCGGTCCGACCACGACCCCGCACTACCCGCGCGGCTGGGCGATGGCCTCGGGCACGCCGTTCCGGCTGTACAAGATCAACACCCACGCCGGCGGGCACTCGGTGCCGATGATCCTCACCGGCCCCGGCATCGTGCCCGGCGAGGTGCGTCGGCAGTTCGCGCACGTCACCGATGTGCTGCCGACCCTGCTCGAGCTGCTGGACCTGGAGCGCCCGACCGAGCGCCACGGCAAGCCGCTGAAGCCGTTGGCCGGCGCAAGCTTCGCCGCGTCTCTTGCGGACCCGGACGCGCCGCCGACGCATCCAGAGCAGTACTACGAGATGGTCGGCCATCGCGGTTTCTACCGCGACGGCTGGGAGATCGTGACGCTGCACCAGCCGCTGACGCCGATCACCGACAGCGAGTGGGAGCTGTACGACCTGCACAACGACCCGACCGAGATGACCAACCTCGCCGCGGTCCACCCGGAGAAGGTCGCCGAGCTCGCTGCCGCGTGGGAGCAGGCCGCGCAGGCGAACCAGGTCTACCCGCTTGATGAGGGCGCGGGCGTCAAGTTCCTCGTCCGCCCCGAGCGGAGCCTGGTCTTCCATGAGCCGGTCGACATCCTGCCGGGAACCGGCACACTGGAGCGCTGGCGGTCCCAGCAGCTCATCGCGAACCGGTCGTTCCGCCTGACGGTTGCGGTCAAGGAGTGGGGTTCCGGCACCCTCGTGGCCCATGGCGACCAGGGCGGCGGGTACCTGCTGTACGTGGAAGCCGGCGAGCTCCGGCTGGCGCACAACGACGGTCGCGGGCACGTCCAGGTGGTCGGCGCTCCGGTCAGCCACGCCTCAGTTGTGGAGGCTGTGTTCACCGCACCGGGCGGCGGGACGTGGTCGGTCGAGCTGTTCGCGGACGGGGAGTCCGTGGCCTCCGCGGACGGGCTCACCCTGCTCTTCCCGATGGCGCCGTTCCAGGGCATCGACGTCGGAATCGACCGCAAGTCGCCGGTGATCTGGGGCCGCGGGCCGGCGCCGTTCACGGGCACGATCGAGCGAGTGTCCTACGTACCAGGCGATCTCGCGCCGGACTCCCCTGCCGCGATCATCGACTTCCTCCGCGAGCTGGGCGCGAAGTTCGAGTAGCTCAGGCGCCGGTTGGGGACATCAGGAGCTCTTGGCGGCCTGCCGGATGACGCGGTCGACGAACGCGAGCTTGCGGATCACGGTCGGCGCGATGACGAACGGGTAGAGCAGCTCACGGCCCATCGAGCGGTTCACCTCGTTGAGGCCCTGGGTCAGCGCGAGCCAGCGGTCGATCATCTCCCCGAACGTCGACACCGGGGCGGCGGGCCCGAGGTTGAACGCCGTCGCGGTCTGGAGGGTGTCGTGGATGTGCAGGTAGTGCGCGAAGGACTCGGCCCAGTCCTCGTACGGGTGCATGGTGGCGTACTGGCTGATGTAGCGGGAGGTCCACGAGCCGGCGGGTTCGTCGGGCTTGGCGTAGTGGTTGGTCACGGCCTCGCCGTAGTCGGCGCGGTCGTCGCCGAACAGCGCGCGGCAGGCGTCGAGCACGTCGGGCTGCCACACGAGCAGCGGCCAGTAGTAGTGCCCGATCTCGTGCCGGAAGTGCCCGAGCAAGGTCCGGTACGGCTCACCCAGCTGGTGTCGTACCCGCTCGCGGTGCTGAGTGTCGGCCTCGGCGAGGTCGAGGGTGATGAGGCCGTTGTCGTGGCCGGTGATGACCTTGCTCTGAGCGCTGGAGAGCAGGTCGAACGCGAGCCCGGCGCCGGCGTTGTCGTCGCGGCGGTCGACGGGAAGTCCGAGCTGGGCGAGCTGGAACAGCAGCCGGCGCTTGGCGGACTCGGCCCGCACCAGCTCGGCCATGCCGGCCAGGTCGTCGTCGGCCGGCCGGGTGCGGGTGAGGACGCAGGAGGTGCACAGCGCGTTGCTGCCCGACGGAACGAGCCAGTTGCAGCCGGTCAGCGCTCTCGTCGCGCAGCGCTGCCAGGTACGGGTGTCCACCGTCAGGTCGACGAGCCGGTCGCCGCCGACGTCGGTGAGCGCCACGATCTCGCCGCGATCGTGGTCGTACCCGAGGGGGGAGGAGCAACGCAGGCACAGGTCGTCGCCGAAGAAGACGACTTGGCCGCAGTGGTCACAGGTGAAGACGCGCATGAGTGGGAGCCTTCCCCCGGAGCCAGAAGTTAGAACAGGACGGGCGTCACAGGCTGGACGTCGACCGACACCCGCAGCGTGCTCTCGGTGCTCTTGGTGAAGATGACGCCCTTGAGCGGCGGCACGTCGGCGTAGTCCCGACCGCGCGCGACGACGATGTAGCGGTGGTCGACCTGCTGGTGGTTCGTCGGGTCCAGGTCGACCCACCCGATGCCGGGGACCAGCACCGACACCCAGGCGTGCGAAGCGTCCGCTCCGACCAGCCGCGGCTTGCCCGGCGGCGGCAGGGTCTGCAGGTAGCCGCTGACGTAGCGGGCAGCGAGTCCGACCGAGCGCAGGCAGCCGATCATCAGGTGCGCGAAGTCCTGGCACACCCCGGTGCGCTGCTCGAGCAGGGTCTCCAGCGGGGTGCTGATGGTGGTGGCGCCGGACTTGTACGCGAAGTCGGCCTTGATGCTGTCGAGCAGCCCGGACAAGGAGGCGCCGAGCGGTGCGCCTGGCTCGAGCACCGTCGCGGCATAGGCGAGCACGGCCGGGACCCGCGGCACCATCGGGGACGGCAGCACGAGCTCGCGGACCAGCAGGTCCTCGCTCTCAAAGGGGCCGACCACCGCCTCGTCCATGGCGTCCCACGGCACCGGTTCCCGCTCGACCTCGACGCGGCTGGTGGAGGTGACCGACAGCGTCCGGTGCGGTGTGGAGCACCGGAAGTACGTCGAGCGGTTCCCGAAGTAGTCCACGTGCTCGTGCTGCTCGTCCGGCTCCGGGTCCACGACGACGCTGCGCGACAGCACCCGCTGACCCGGTTCGTCGCGGGGCATCAGGTGCGCGCGGCCATGGCTGGCGCTGACGTCCGCGTCGTAGCCGTACTCGGTGAGGTGTACGACCTGGTAGGCGCGGGCGATCATGCGATCACCTGGCTCATCGCGAGCGGCGGGAGCACGTCCTCGAAGTAGGCCTTCTCGACGTCGCGAGCCAACGTGCGCAAGCGTGCCTCGAGGTCCCGCAGGAACGCGCCGAGGTCGGGCCGGCGACCGTCCTCGACGCGACGCGTGAGGGCCAGCACGTCGGTGGTGCGGATGGTCATGGCGATCCGCTCGACAGTCTCGCGGAGCTCCTCGCTGTTCGGGACGTGCGCCAGCAGCCCGGCGAGCCGGTCGAGCTGGTGGGCGATCGAGCGGGGGTTCTCGCGGTCGACCAGCAGCAGCTCGAGCAGGGTCGACACCTCAGCGCGCGGGGCGTACCGCCGTCGGTAGGTGATGATGCTCTCGGCCGCCACCAGCACCGACTCCACGACCAGGCTGTCGACGTCGGCGGGGCGCTCCTCCACCAGCGCAGCGGCGAGCAGCGCGACCACCTGCTGCGCACGCTCGATGCGTCGGCCGGTCTCCATGAACCGCCAGCCGAGGTCACGCACCATGCTCTCCGCGGCCAGCCCGGCCAGCGCCAGCAGCCCACTGAGCGCGCGGGTCAGGGTCTGGCCGACCAGCACGTCGTTGCCGCCGCCGTCGAGGTCGCGGAGCGCAGCGTCGAGGCTGCCGAGCACCAGCCAGGTGTCGGGCGACAGCTGGTCGCGGACGGCCTGGGTGGCGGCCGTGAGGTGGTGCACGGAGTGCGCGAGCGTGCCCGGTCGGGTGGCGTCGACGACCAGCGCGAGCAGCTCCGCCTGGGGGTCGTCCCGCCGGGACTCCACGGTGAAGCCCGGCCACGTCGCCGTGACGGTGGTGAGCACCGTCAGCAGCGCCGACAGGCACGCGGCTCCGGCAGGCTCCGGGCTGTGCGTGAAGTCGCCGCTGCGGTCCCGGACGGTACGGAGCAGCCGCGTGGTCGCCTCGGCCCGTTCGGTGTAGCGGCCGAGCCAGAACAGGTCCTCGGCCATCCGCGGCGACACCACGCCCTGCCGCATCTCGGTCGGCGTCCCGTCGAGCAGCCAGGCATCCGGCACCGGCTTCGCCTGGGAGGTGAGCACCCACGCGTCCTTCGCCACCGCGCCGGCCTGCGTCGAGACCAGGATGCTGTCCCGGGCTGCCGCGACCCGGACGAGACCACCGGTCAGCACCTGGTAGTCCCCGCCTTGAGCGACCGCGAACGTCCGCAGCACCATGCTCCGCGGCGCCACCCCGCCACCGGACAGGGTGGGCACGGTGCTCGCCGCGACCGGCTCCTGGCCGACCCACAGGTGCGGCTCGGCCTCGATCTGGGCAAGGAGCTCGGCGCGGCCCGGAGCGCTCAGCTCCCAGCCGAAGGTGCTGGACCTGCTCAGGCCGCGGGAGATCGGCTTGAGGACCAGGGAGTCGAACCGGTCGCGGACCTGCTGCAACGACTTCGCGTCACCGCACCACCAGGTCTGCGCCGACTCCAGCAGCAGGTCCTCCTCCAGCAGCGCGCGCGACAGCCCCGGGAGAAAGGGGAGCAGCCCGGGGTTCTCGAGCACCCCGGCGCCCAGGCCGTTGACGACCGAGACGCTGCCGAGCCGGCTGGCCTCCAGCAGCCCAGGCACGCCGAGCTGGGACTCCGACCGCAGTTCCAGCGGATCGCAGAAGTCGCTGTCGACGCGGCGCAGCACGACATCGACCTGCTCGGGACCGTCGATGCCGCGCAGCCAGACCTTGCCGTCGCGGATCGACAGGTCGGAACCGGCGACCAGGGGGTAGCCCAACAGCTGCGAGAGGAACGCCTGGTCGTAGGCCGTCTCGCTCAGCGGCCCGGAGGTGAGCAGCACGACCCGAGGCGCCTCCGCGGTCGTGGGCGCGACCTCCTGCAGACCCAGGCGCATCGCGTGAAAGAACGGACCCAGCCGGTGGATGCGGGCTTCTCCGTACAGGCCGGGGAGGACCCGCGAGACGACCCGGCGGTTCTCCATCGCGAAGCCCGCGCCCGACGGTGAGGCGGCCCTGTCGTGCAGCACGACCCACCGCCCGTCGGGGTCGCGTGCCAGGTCCATCGCGACCGTGAACAGCTGGCGCGGACCAGGCACGCGGAGCTGGTCGCAGCTGCGCAGGAAGCCGCTGTGCGCGAACACGATCTCGGGCGGCAGCAGCCCTCGGCGCAGCACCGACCGGCCGCGGTACAGGTCGGTGACGATCGCGTCGAGCAGCCGGGCGCGCTGCGCAAGCGCGGGCTCGAGCCCTGCCCAGTCGGCCCCCTCGAGCAGCACGGGCAGCGGGTCGAGCTGCCAGCGCTGCGCCTCCTCCGACCCGAGCGGGCGGTAGACGACACCGTCCCCGTCGAGCAGCCGGGAGGTGTTGGCACGGGTGGTCTCCAGACCGGTCGGCCCGAGCAGCTCCAAGCTCTCCGACAGCCCGCGCCAGCCCGGCCGGACCTGGCCGTCGGCGCCGAGCATCTCGTCGAGGCCAGGGCGCGGCTGGCTTCGGTAGCCGTCGATCAGGCTGGCGCGGTGGATCACGTCGTGATGATGCTACGGCGCAGGTCGAGGGTCCTCGGGTACTCACCTGCTGGGGTGTGCGCGTCCAGCGCGGCGATGTCGACCGGGCCCGGGCTGTGGCCGTGCGGCTCGAACCGGGCGGTCCGCCGGGACTCCGCCTCCCCGGCGTTGACGGGGAACCGCTCGTAGGCCCGGCCGCCGGGGTGCACCACGTGATAGGTGCAGCCGCCGAGCGAGCGGCCGTTCCACCGGTCGACCAGGTCGAACACCAGCGGCGCGTGCACCTTGATGGTCGGGTGCAACGCCGACCAGGGCTGCCAGGCGCGGTACCGCACGCCCGCCACGGACGCGGCCCCGGTCGAGGTGAGCGGCACGGGCACGCCGTTGCACGTGACCGTGTACCGGTCCCCCGTCAGCCCGGTGGCCTTCACCTGCAGTCGTTCCACGGAGGAGTCCACGTAGCGCGCGGTGCCGGTCGCGGTGACCTCCTCACCCAACACGTGCCACGGCTCGATCGCGGCTCGGAGCTCCAGCGCCACCCCGGCAACCTCGACCTGGCCGAGCCGCGGGAACCGGAACTCCAGGAACGGCGCAAGCCACTCGGTCTCGAACGCGAAGCCGTGCTCCCGCAGGTCCGCCGCGACCTCCGCGATGTCGGTCGCCACGAAGCCGGGCAGCAGGAACCGGTCGTGCAGCTCGGTCCCCCACCGCACCAGCGGCCCGGTGTACGGCTCCGCCCAGAAGCGCGCGACGAGCGCCCGTACGAGCAGCGCCTGGACCAGGGACATCTGGTGGTGCGGGGGCATCTCGAAGCCGCGCAGCTCCAGCAGGCCGAGCCGGCCGCGCTCGCTGTCGGGGCTGAACAGCTTGTCGATGCAGAACTCGGCGCGGTGGGTGTTCCCGGTGAGGTCGGTGAGCAGGTGGCGTAGCGCCCGGTCGACCTCCCAGGGCCTCGGGTCGTCGGACTGGGCCAGCTCCCGGAAAGCGATCTCGAGCTCGTACAGGCTCTCGTGACGCCCTTCGTCGACGCGGGGCGCCTGGCTGGTCGGGCCGATGAAGGCGCCGGAGAACAGGTAGGACAGCGACGGGTGGTGCTGCCAGAACGTCAGCAGGCTGACGAGCAGGTCGGGCCGCCGGAGCAGCGGGCTCTCGGCTGACGTCGCACCGCCGAGGGTCAGGTGGCTGCCGCCGCCGGTGCCTGTGTGCGTCCCGTCGAGGGTGAACTTCTCGGTCGCCAGGCCGCTCTGGTGGGCCAGCAGCGCGAGCGTCTCGTTGATCTCGACGAGCTCCGCCCACGAGCTCGCGGGGTGCACATTCACCTCCACCACGCCGGGGTCCGGGGTCACGGTGAGGGTGCGAGTGCCGGGGTCCCCCGGCAGCGGGTAGCCCTCGAGCACGACCGGGACGCCGACCGTCGCGGCCGCCCGCTCGACGGCGGCGACGAGCTGCAGCCCGGCGGCGAAGGTCTCGATCGGGGGGAGGAACACGAACACGTGGCCGTCGCGCTCCTCGACCGACAGCGCGGTCCGCGGGACGTCGGCGGCCTCCACCACGACGGCGTCGACGTCCTCGCCCAGCGGCTCCGATGGCGCCAACGGGGACCGCTCCGGGCGCGCCTCCGGTGGCTCCCAGCCGAGGCTGTCGAGGGGCAGCCGCAGTCCGAGCGGGGAGGTGCCGGGCACCAGGAACAGGTGCCCGCGACGGGTGCGCCAGCGGGTCGTCGCCCAGCGCCCGGTGTCGTCGGAGTGGAACAGCGGCAGCACCCACCCGGTCGGGTCGCCCTGCGGCTCACTGAGCCGGGCGACCGCGGCAGCGCGCGCCTCAGGAACGGCGAGCTGCGTCGGGTCCGCGTCGACTTCGGGAGGCGCACCGGCGGGGAGCTTGGCTTCCTCGTACAGCTGGAAGAAGGTGTCCTCGAAGGCCGGGACGAGCAGGTCCGCCGCCAGCCCCAGCTCGGTGGCGATCCGGGTCGCGAGCTCCAGCACCTTCGGGGTCCGCGGCGCGACCACCGGCTCGGCCCAGGGATCGTCGAGCAGCGCCGGGTCACGCCAGATCGGCTCGCCGTCGAGCCGCCAGGTGAGCGCGACCTGCCAGCGCGGCAGCGGCTCCCCCGGGTACCACTTGCCCTGGCCGCGGTGGACCAGCCCACCGGGGGCGTAGTGCGCCTTCAGCTTCCCGGCCAGACTGCTCGCGCGCGCCCGCTTGTCGAGGCCGTCGGCATCGGTCCGCCACTCGGCCGCCTCCATGTCGTGCTTGGACACGAAGGTCGGTTCGCCGCCCATCGTGAGCCGGACCTCCACCAAGGCCTCGTCGACGGCCGCCCCGAGGACGTTGATGCGCTCCCACTGGGGTTCGGTGTACGGCAGCGTCACGCGCGGGTCCTCGTGCACCCGCCGGACCGTGTTGCTGAACTCCAGCGTTGCGGTGCCTCGTCCGGTGGTGCCGGTGACCGGCGCGGAGTGGCCCGGGTGCGGCGTGGCCGACAGCGAGATGTGGCCCTCGCTCGCGAACAGCCCCGACGTCGCGTCGAGCCCGACCCAGCCGGCGCCGGGGACGTAGGCCTCGGCCCAGGCGTGCAGGTCGGTGAAGTCCTGCGCCGGCCCGTCGGGAGCCTCACCCGGACGCGGATCGGGGCGGAGCTGTACGAGGTAGCCCGAGACGAACCGGGCCGCCATCCCGAGCTCGCGGAGCGCCGCGACCACCAGCCAGGCGCTGTCGCGGCAGGAGCCGATGCCCTTCTCCAAGGTCTCGTCCGGCGTCTGCACGCCCTGCTCGAGCCGCACGGTGTAGGCGACCGTCCGGGCCACCCACTGGTTGAGGTTCGCCAGGAAGTCGATGACGGCGATGCCGTCCTGGGGAGGCGGGCCGACCGAGCTCAACCAGGACGACATCCGCGGACCTCCCACCGGCCGCAGGTAGGGCTCCAGGTCGGCGGCCAGCGCCGGGTCGTACACGAAGGGGAAGCGGGTGGCGTAGTCCTCGACGAAGAAGTCGATCGGGTTGATGGCCGTCAGGTCGGCGATCAGGTCGACCGTGATCGACAGCTCGCGGGTCAGCTCGGGAAAGACCAGGCGGGCCAGGTGGTTGCCGAACACGTCCTGCTGCCAGTTGAGGAAGTGCGGCTCGGGCGTGACCGTGAGGGAGTACGCCGAGATCGGGGTGCGGCAGTGCGGCGCCGGCCGGAGCCGGACTACGTGCGGACCCAGCGACATGGGCGCGTCGAACCGGTAGGTCGTGCGGTGCTCGAGGGCGACCAGGATGGCCACAGGGCCGGCTCCAATGCGACAGGGTGTGCGGCCTCCACCCTAGGCAGGCCCATGTGTCGCCGGTGTTACGCCTCAGTCGCCGGTGACGCCGTCGAGGCACTCTCGGAGCAGGTCGGCGTGCCCGTTGTGCCGGGCGTACTCCTCGATGAGGTGGACGAGCACCCAGCGCACGGAGACCTCCTCGCCGTGCCGGATCCCGTTGTCGTCCAAACCCAACCCTGCCAGCACCTCATCGGCATGAGCGCACTCCGCCTCCCAGAGCCCGAACGCCTGCTGGACGTCGGCGTCGTCGACGAGGTCGAAGTCGCCGTCCATGTTGTCGTCGTCGCAGAACAGGTGGTCGACGGTCTGGCGCTGCAGGCACCGTCGGGCCCAGCTGCGCTCGACCTCCGCGCAGTGCCGGACCAGCCCCAGCAGCGACAGCGTCGATGGCGGTACGGAGCGGGTCTTGAGCTGGCGGTCGGTCAGCCCCTCGCACTTCATGCGCAGGGTCTGCCGGTGGAAGGTCAGCCAGTTGAGGAGCATCGCGCGCTCGTCGGCCAGGAAAGGGGGGTTCAGTCGCTCCATGGAGTTCATCCTGTGAGTAGATGGAGCCATGACGCAACCCACCCGCACCCTCGGCGACGGCCTCGTCGTCTCCGCCCAAGGCCTCGGCTGCATGGGCATGAGCGAGTTCTACGGCACCGTCGACGACACCGAGTCGCTCGCCACCATCGGTCGCGCCCTCGACCTCGGGGTCACCTTCCTCGACACCAGCGACATGTACGGCCCCTGGACCAACGAGCAGCTCGTCGGCCGGGCGATCGCCTCCCGGCGGGACGAGGTCCAGCTGGCCACGAAGTTCGGCATCGTCCGCAACGCCGAGGGCGGGCGGCTCGGGATCCGCGGCGACGCCGACTACGTCCGCTCCTGCTGCGACGCCTCCCTGCAGCGCCTCGGCGTCGACGCCATCGACCTGTACTACCAGCACCGCGTCGACCCCGAGGTGCCCATCGAGG
>JBKJVH010000084.1:0-10548 GCA_046590985.1 Mycobacteriales bacterium | reverse complement strand
GTCGTTGGGTGCGGTCTCCGGGCGCGGACCTCGCTCGGGACGCGGGCCGCGCTCACCCTCCGGACGCGGGCCGCGCTCGCCGCGCTCGCCCTCGGGCCGGCCCTCGCCGCGACCCGGCCGGTTGCGACGGGCCTTGGGCGGCCGCGGCGTGCGGTCGCCGGCGAGGTCGCGCAGCGGCACGCTCATGTCCATGGCGCCCGCGAGCGCGAACTCCTGGATCATCAGCTCGATCGCGGGCACGTCCTCGTTGGAGGCGGTCGCGAGCTTGCCCTCGGCGAGGGTGCGGAGCTCACCGAGGCGGGTGAGGCGGCGCTGCGGGGTGTCGGTGGGGTGCGTCAGCAGCACGGCGTGCGCCATGCAGCTGGCGGTGCCGTGGACTGCCGTGACGGCCTCACGGGCGAGGGCGAGATCGGCCAGGCACGGCGCGCAGAAGGTGGTCATGGGCGACTACGTTACGCGGGCGCCACGCGGGCGGGTGCTGTGCCAGGATCAGACGCATGGGACTAGCGCTGAAGGGCCTGCGTACCGTCATCCACCCGGTCGAGGACCTCGACGGCACGAAGGCTTGGTGGACGGCGCTGCTGGGCTTCGGGCCCTACTTCGACGAGCCGTTCTACGTCGGCTTCGAGGTCGCCGGGTACGAGCTCGGGCTGCTCCCCGACGGCGCCGACCCCGCAGCGGGCGCGCTGACCTACTGGGGCGTGGACAGCGCGCAGGACGCCGTCGACGCGGCGGTGGCCCTCGGCGCGACGGTCCACACGCCCGCGACCGAGGTCGGCGAGGGCATCGTCACCGCAACCGTCCGCTCACCGCAGGGTGCCCTGGTGGGCTTCATCGTGAACCCGCACTTCCAGGCCGCTTAGAACGCGCAGAACTCATTCCCCTCGGGGTCCGCCAGCACGGTCCAGCCCGGCCGGACGTCGACCACCCTGCAGCCGAGCTCGAGCAGGTCGGCCACCGTCGCGTCGGCCAGCGTCACGTCCCAGTGCATCCGGTTCTTCGTCGTCTTGGGCTCCGGGACCCGGCCGAACACCCAGAACAGGTAGGGGAACCCGGCGGCACCCTCGATCCAGGCCCAGGTCAGGCCCTCCCGCTGGTGCACTGTCCCGCCGGTGCGCGCCGCCCACCAGGTGGCCTGAGCCACCGGATCGACGGCGTCCACCACCAGCTCGAACGGGCCCTCGGTGGCGCCCTCGCGCGGCCCGAAGGCGCAGAACACCAGCCCGTCCGGGTCGGCAAGCACTCGCCACGGCGTGTCCTCGGAGGCCGGCGCGACCAGGGAGGCCTGAGGCACCGGTGTGTCCGACGCGGCGAGCCGCACGTCCAGGTGGACCCGGCTCTTCACTGCTGACTGCTCGGGCACCCCGTTGACCCAGATCGTGCGCCCGACCGGCACGCCCTCGAGCTGCACGTCGCCGTTGTCCTGGGCGAGGACCTGCTGGTCGAGCAGTTCGCCCCAAAAGGCGCCGACGAGCTCCGGACGGCAGGCGTCCAGGCACAGGTCCTTGAAGCTCACGTCGGGCATGGAGGCATGCTAATCACCCGGATGGCCCTACGCTCACTGGGCTGATCGGCCGAAGATGCACACGTGGTGGAGAGCATCGAGAGCCGGCTGCACGCGGCGACCTGGGCGTTCCACAACGCCCTGCAGCGCCGGGACGGCGTCGAGGCCCGCGTACGCCGGGGCGACCACGACCCAGATCTGCTCGACCGCAGCCTCACTGCCGCGGAAGCGGTGGTGCAGGCTCGGATCGAGCTCTACCGGCTGCTCATGGACGACGGTTGGATCCCGCCGCCCGCCGTCGCCGGCGACCTGGCCTACGACGACAAGGTGCTGCACCAGTCGGCCGAGCACCTCGACACGCACTGAGTCAGAGCTCGGCGAGCCGCTCCCCCGCCTTGGTCGTCAGCTGCTCCACCCAGGCGGCCGGGTCGGCCACCATCGGGGTCACCACGACCAGCTCGACGCCCACCTTGGCGTGCTCAGCCATCGCCGTCAGGAAGGCGTCCGGGTCGGCCACCGGGTCGGTGCTGCCCCAGATGATCGTCTTCTCGATCTCTGCCGGGTCGCGCCCGACGTCCTCGCAGTGCCGGGCGAGCACGTCCAGCTTGCGGGCCACCTCCGCCGGGTCGTTCGCGAACAGGTTGCACGCATCGGCGTACTCCGCGACCAGCCGCAGCGTCTTTCGCTCACCGCTCCCCCCGATGAGCACCTTGGGCTGCCGGATCGGCGGCGGCACGCAGATCGTCTCGGCAAGCTCGTAGTGCTTGCCCCTGTACGGACCCTCGTCGGCGCTCCACATCTGCTTGCAGATCTGCAGCGCCTCCTCGAGCCGCTCGAACCGCTCCGCCACCGGCGGGTACGGCACGCCGAGCCCCAGGTGCTCGCGCTCGTACCAGGCGGCACCGATGCCCAGGACGGCCCGACCGCCGGACAGCACGTCAAGGGTCGTGACGATCTTCGCCAGCAGTCCTGGGTGTCGGTAGGTGACGCCGGTGACGAGCAGGCCGAGGTCGATCCGCGAGGTCTGGCCGGCCAGGAACCCGAGGGCGGTGTACCCCTCCAGCATCGGGTCCTGAGCCGTGGCGAACTGCTCCATCTGGAACCAGTGGTCCATCAGGGTGAGCTGCGCGCAGCCGCCGGCCTCCGCCGCCCGGGCTGTCGCGGCCAGCGCCGGCGCCAGCGCGGCCGGGCCGCCGGGGAGGGTGAAGTTCGCGACGTGGATGCCGAGTCTCATGGCTCGACCTTAGGCCGCCGGGGGCCGTTAGCGAACCCGTCACGTCGGCGTCATCCGACGGACCGTGGGACGACTGACGGGGAGCCGTCGCCCTGTGAGGCCGCAAAACTGACAAGGTGTCCTTCTCGTTTGATGAAGGAGCCCCCGTCGTGCCGTTTCGCCCCCTGCTCGCCGCCGCCGCCTCGATGGCGACCGTCGCCCTGCTCGCCGGAAGCACCGCGGTGCCGGCGCACGCGGACACCGGCCCGTCCTACCTGAGGGACGACTACTCCGACGGCCGGGTCTTCTCGATCCTGCCGCCGGGTGAGCACGGCCTCTACAACGCCACCGACCTGCTGCAGTTCGAGGCGAGCAAGACCCGGCCGACGGGGGCGGACGACCAGAAGACGAAGTACGACGCGCTGCTCTACGGGGCACCGACGCTCACCGACGCGAGCCTCGGCCGGTACTTCAACGAGGAGACCTTCGGCATCAAGCCGGGTGAGCTGCTTCGTACCGAGGTACCGAGCGCAAGCGTTCCCGTCACGATCTACCGCGACCGCTCGGACGTGCCGCACATCTACGGCGACACCGACGTCGCGACCGAGTTCGGCGCCGGGTACGCCGGCGCAGAGGACCGGCTGTTCCTCATGGACGTGCTGCGCCACTACGGCCGCGGCAACACCAGCGAGTTCCTCGGCCCGTCGTGCAGCAACGAGATCATGGACCACGACCAGCTGCTGCTGACGGGCTACAGCGACGACGAGCTGCAGCAGCAGTTCGACCAGCTCTCCACCCTGTACGGCGCGCAAGGTCGGCGTTTCCAGCAGCTGTTCACCGGCTTCGTCGACGGGATCAATGCCTTCGTCGCGGCCACCGCGACCGACCCGACGCTGCTGCCCGGCGACTACGCCGTGGTCGGTGCTCCCCCGCAGCCGTGGACCGTCAAGGACATCATCGCCATCGCCGGCCTCGTCGGCGGCATCTTCGGCAAGGGCGGCGGCGGCGAGCTCTCCAACGCCCGCCTCCTGCAGTACCTCACGAAGGAGATCGGCAAGGCGCAGGCCGGGCCGGCGCTGAAGGCGCTCCGCGGCCGGAACGACCCGACCGCGCCCACCACCATCGACACGCCCTTCCCCTACGACCTCCCCGGGACGATCGACCCGCGCACGACGGCGCTCCCGGACGACGCCAGCAAGCCGCTCACCGGCGGGCCGACCTACACCACGCCGAACTGCGACCTGACCGCGCCGAACATCCCGGCGCTGAAGGTCGTGTCGTCGGTGCTGGCGTTCCCGTCGATGCTCAGCAACGCGCTGGTCGTGGACGCGAAGCACTCCACCACCGGTCACCCGCTGGCGGTGTTCGGGCCGCAGGTCGGCTACTTCACCCCGCAGATCCTCATGGAGCAGGAGCTGCACGGCCCGGACCTGGTGGCGCAGGGCGCGTCGTTCGCCGGCACCAACGGCATCGTCGAGCTCGGTCGCGGGGTGGACTACGCGTGGTCGGCCACCAGCGCCGGCACCGACAACGTCGACACCCGGCTGGAGCGGCTCTGCAACCCGACCGGCGGGGCTGTCGCGGCAGAGCAGAAGAACTACGTCTACAAGGGCAGGTGCCTGGCCATGAGGCACCACACCTTCACCGAGACCGGCCTCACCAAGCCAGGTGGCGCCGGCGTACCCGTCGTCATCACGCACGAGCTCTACTACACGGTGCACGGGCCGGTGCAGGGCTGGACCACAAGCGGCGGCAAACCGGTCGCGGTCACCTCGCAGCGCTCGACCTACCTGCACGAGCTCGACTCCGGGATCGGCTTCCTGGCCTGGAACACTCCCTCCCTGACGCACGACGCGGCGTCCTGGATGAAGGGCGCGGGCCAGATCGGCTACACCTTCAACTGGCTCTACGTCGACAACCGCGACATCGCCTACTACCTCTCCGGCGCCAACCCCGTCCGCCCCAGGAACGTCGACCCCGACTTCCCCACCTGGGGCGACGGAACCGCTGAGTGGCAGGGAATGCAGCCCTTCGCCGAGCACCCGCACGCCATCAACCCTCCCAAGGGATCCTTCACGTCCTGGAACAACAAGCCGGCGCCGCAGTTCAGCGCCCACGACACCCAGTACTCCTACAACGGCGTCTTCCGGTCGCAGTCCCTCGACGAGGCGCTGGCCGCCCAGCTGGCCAAGCACGGCCAGAAGATCAGCCGCGCCAACCTGGTCCAGGCGATGTCGACGGCCTCGACCGTGGACCTGTCCGGCCGCCGAGTTCTCCCCGAGCTGCTGCCCTACCTGTCGAAGGTCGCTCTCAGCCCGATCGACAAGCAGCTCGTGGTGCGGCTCACGGCCTGGCTCGCGACCGGAGCCCATCGCATCAAGGGCTCCGCCGCCGCCACGCAGTACCGGGACGCGGCTGCCGTCGCCATCATGGACGAGCTGTACCCGCGACTGATCCGGGCTTTCTACGACCCCTTGTTCGCCAAGGGCGGGCTGGACCAGCAGGACGGCCTGACGTTCGCCTACGACGTGGTGCCGCAGCGGTTCGCCGACACCCCGAACGCGCGCGGCGCCCACCTCGGCAGCGCGTACGACGGGGGCTTCGAGGGCTACCTGCTCACCTCGTTGCGCCAGCTCCGCGGCGTCAAGGTCGCCGATGCCTTCCCTGCCTCGATCGCGTCACGGGTCTGCGCCGGCGACTGCCCGGCAGCGGTCAGGAAGGCGTTCGACGACACCGCGGCCGCGCTGACGACGGCCAACGGCACCGCCACCGTCACCGCCTGGAACAGCAACACCGCGAACAAGGCCGCCGACCAGACCCAGCCGCTGTACGACGCCATCCACTACGCCGCCGTCGGCGTCGCCGACCAGCCGGTGTCGGACTGGCAGAACCGCCCGACCTTCCAGCAGGTCGCGACGTTCTACCGGCACCGACCGCGGGCGAGCTCCAGCCCGGCTGCGAAGCCGCGACGCACCTCAGCCGGAGGTCTCGCCGCGACCGGCGGATCCACCCCGCTAGCCGTCCTTGCCCTGCTGCTGCTGGTCTTTGCCGCCACGAACGCGACGCTGGAGCGTACGGTCAGACGCCGCCGGCGGTGACGACCATGTCCGTGACGAAGCCGGCTGCGAGCCCCGCGAGCAGACCCCAGCACAGGACCTCCTTGCGGCCGATCTTCGCCGCGACGCCGAGCAGCTGGATGATGACGTAGAGGATCGACCCGGCGGCAAGGGTGAGGAACACCACCGACATCGCGTCATTGGTGAACCACTGCCCGACGGCGGTGCCGACGATGGTTGGGCCGCCGCCGATCGCGGCCAGCACCAGCAGGCTCGACCAGGTCGGACGCGGTTCGCCCTCGGCGCGTTCGGCGGCCAGCGGCGCCACGATGCCGAAGCCCTCGGTGGCGTTGTGGAGCGCGAAACCGACGACCAGCAGGGTCGCAAGGGCGATCTCGCCGCCGGCCGCCGCCGACCCGATCGCGAGTCCTTCGGCGAAGTTGTGGAGCCCGATCCCGACGGCGATGAGGAAGGCCAGCCGCCGAGCCGGTGAGAGGCCGGGCAGGCCGCCCGCCTCGAACTCGCCGACGGTCACCGCGCCCGGGCCGAAGGTGCCTCGGGGCGCCCTGGCCCTGGCCAGGTAGCGCTCGTAGTAGACCAGGCTCATCAGCCCGACGGTCAGCCCGCCGAAGAACAGCGAGCCGTAGCCGAAGACCGGACCCAGCCCGCCGGTGTGCTCGTGGATGCCCACGAGGGCAGCGTCAACAGGCTCCCAGGCGCCGGCCAGCACGTCCCAGAGCAGGAACAGCAGGATGCCGATCGCGGACCCGTTGAGGGCGACCCGGAGGTTCGGAGCGGGCCGCTCCATCCGGCCGAGCGGCATGCCGAGCACGATGGTGCAGCCGGCAAGAGCCCCGAGCAGCAGGGTCTGGCCGGTTCCCATGTGCGTCCTCCCACGGCTGCAACGAACCACTAAGGGGGACCTCACCGTAGTACGCGTCACCCGGCAACCCCTGCTCGGGGTGAAGCACGCCACAGGCTGTGTACAGGATCGATGCGGTTGAGTGTGGCGGTGAGACGCTCCTGCACGTTCGCCGCCCTGAGCGCCCTCGTGCTCGTCGCCTCCTGCTCGAGCGGTGGGCATCGCAGCACGCTGCCCGAACGCCAGCAGTCGGCCCCGACGACGAAGCCACCCGCGAGCTCGTCCCCGACGCCGCGCCCCGTCGTGCCAGGTGATCTCTACGCCGCGGACCGGCCGGGCCTGCTGTCCGCCGAGGCCTCGCACGCGCTGCCGCTGGTCTACGTGCCCGATGACAGCAACGCCCGGGTCACCATCATCGACCCGGTGAGCTACAAGATCCTGCGCCGCGAGCCGGTCGGTCGGCTGCCCCAGCACGTGACCCCCTCGTGGGACCTCAAGACGCTCTGGGTGGACAACGACATGGGCAACAGCCTCACCCCTGTCAACCCCCGCACGGGGCGGTTCGGGCCGACGGTCCCGGTCGCTGACCCGTACAACCTCTACTTCACGATCGACGGCGCCTCGGCGGTCGTGGTGGCCGAGCGGCTGCACCGGCTCGACTTCCGCGACCCGCACACGATGGCACTCCAGCAGACGCTGCGCGTGCCGTGCTCCGGGGTCGACCACGCCGACTTCACCCCCGATGGCCGGTATGCGCTGTTCTCCTGCGAGTTCAGCGGCCAGCTCCTCTGGGTGGACATGGTGCTCCGCCACGTCGACAAGGTCATCAACCTCCCGCGCCAGACCTCGCAGCACCCCAAGCCGCAGGACGTGAAGATCAGCCCGGACGGCCGTACGTTCTACGTCGCCGACGAGAACAGCAACGGCGTGTTCCTGGTCGACGCCGGCACCCGGAAGGTCCGCAGCTTCCTCGTCACCGGCCTCGGCACCCACGGCCTGTACGTCAGCCGCGACAGCAAGGACCTCTACATCACCAACCGCAAGGGCGGCACGGTGTCGGTGCTGTCCTTCGCGACCCGGAAGGTCCGCACCACCTGGCCCATCCCGGGGGGCTCCCCCGACATGGGAGGGGTCTCGGCTGACGGCAAGGTGCTGTGGCTGTCGGGTCGCTACAGCGGCGAGGTGTACGCCCTCAACACGAGGTCCGGGAAGGTGCTCGCGCGCATCAACGTCGGCGGCCAGCCGCACGGCCTGTGCGTGTGGCCGCAGCCGGGCCAGTTCTCCCTGGGGCACACCGGCGTCCTGAGGTGAATCGCTTGCTGGCGGCCCTTTTTGGGCTCATGTTGGCGGGTTGCGCTACTAACGCTCCGGCGCCCCGAGCGGTACCGTCGAATCCTCAGACCCCCTCGTCGCCGGGCTCTCCCCCCGCACCGGCGACGAGGGCCCTCCTTGCCCCGCACCCTCGCGCCTGGACCGCTGGACCAGCGCTCCCGGTGGCCGTGAGCGAGGTCGGCGTGACCGCCCTCGGGAGCGCGGTGCACGTCCTCGGCGGGTACGTCGCCGGCCGGCCGCACTCCACCACCCACCTGGTGCTGGACACCGTGACCCGGCGCTGGCACAGGGCCGCTCCGCTCCCCCGCGCCCTGGACCACGTCGGCGCAGTGGCGCTCGCCGGCAAGGTCTGGGCGATCGGCGGCTACGGCGCGGTGTCCGGTGGCTCCACCGGGGTCTACTCCTGGGACCCCAGCTCGAACGCCTGGTCGGCACACGCCCCCCTGCCGGGGCCGCGGTCGGCCGGGATCTGCGTCGTGCTCGGCGGCCGGATCCACTACCTGGGAGGTAAGAGCTCTGGTCAGGACGTCGCCGAGCACGACGTCTACGACCCAACGACCGATCACTGGACCACCGCTGCACCGATGCCGATCGCCCGCGACCACGCTGCCGGTGCCGTCGTCGGCGGCAAGCTCTACGTCGCCGCCGGCCGCCCCGCCGACCTCGACGTCGTCGAGGTGTACGACCCCGCCACCGACCACTGGAGCAGCCTCCCCCCGCTGCCGGTAGGGCGCTCCTCGGTCGCCGGTGCGGAGCTCGACGGCAGGTTCGTCGTGCTCGGTGGCGAGCACCCCGGGGAGCAGGCCGTGGACGTCGAGGTCGACGCCCTGGACCCCGCAACCAAGAAGTGGAGCCGCCTGCCGGACCTGCCCGCCGGCCGGCAGGGCCTGGGGGCCGCGGTCATCGACGGCGTCCTCTACCTACCCGGCGGTGGCCCGGCCGGTGGCGGCCGGCTGCAGTCGAACCTGCTGCTTGAGCTGCGCTGACTCTGCACCTTCACAGGGCAGACTGTTGGGGTGCGCCGCTCCCTTCTCGTTCTGTTCGTGCTGCTTGTCGTCGGCTGCTCCAGCAGCGCGAAGCCCGGATCTCTCGTGCCCACCGCCCCGAAGCCGGTGCCCCGACTGGAGGCCCTGCTGCTCCCCCTGGTGGACCTGCCGACCCTCACCGACCGACGGGTGTTCAGCTCCGACGTGCCGACGACGCAGGCCGCCCCGCAGCTCGCGCTGTGCAAGGCCCCGGAGCCGGTCGGTCCGCACGAGCTCGCGAGCGTGCTTGCCAAGCCGGCCGCGCTCGGGCAGGTCCAGGTGTTCGAGATCGTCTCGGTCTTCATGACCCCGGCTGCCGCGCAGGCCGCGCTGGCCCAGGCAACAGCCCAAGCCCGAGCCTGTATGCGCTACCAAGCCAACGGCGTGGCTTACCAGGTCACCGACCTCACAGCCACCTCGACCGGCCTGCAATACCGGCTGAAGACCCCCAGCGTGGTCGGTGGAGACGTCCGCACGCTCGCGGTGTCGGGGCACGTGATGGTCCTGGTCACCGGCTACGGCATGCCGCCGGTCGGGCACACGATCCTGAGCTTCCAGGCCGAGGTGATGCGCAAGGCGCTGACCCGCCTGCGGTGACGCTCAGCCCGCAGCGACCCCGAGGGCCCCGGTCCGCGGCACACCACGTGCCGCCGGGCTCGGCTGCGCCGAGGTACGCGCCACGGTCAGCGCTTCATCGGCCCTGCCGAGCACCTCTTCGAGACGCTCGCCTGGGCTGACGTGGGCCAGGCCGATGCCGACCGAGCAGCCGAACGGGCCCCGGTTGATGACCTGCTGGACATCGCGAAGCACCTCACTCGCGTCCCGCAGACCGAGCCCGAGGAAGGAGCAGACCAGCTCGTCCCCTCCGAGTCGCACGCACAGGTCACGCCGGCCGAGACCGGCTCGCAGCCCGGACCCCACAGCTGCGAGCACCTGGTCCCCGTACAGGTAGCCACATCGTTGGTTGAGGCGTCGCAGCCCGTCCACGTTGACCACAGCCAGCACCAGTGACGTCCCGTCGAGGGCGGCCCGCGCGACCAGCTCGAAGAGGCGCGGCAGGCCGACCGACCTCGTCAGAGCGCCGGTGAGCTCGTCCCGATAGCCGAGCTCGACCAGGCCGAGCGCCTGCCTCAGAGCGACGGCCGCATCGAACCGCTGCAGAGCCGCTACCGCCCTGTCCCTGGCGGCATCGACCCGGTCGAGGGCGGCGGGGTCCGCCCCGTCGACCTGGTCGCTCAGCTCGTGACACAACTGCGCTCCCGCGAGGCAGACGCGGACGGCCACCTCGCGCTCGTCCTCGCACGCCTTGCCGCGCGTATTCACCCGGGCGCCTTCGGTCGCGAACCAGCGCGCCAGCGACGTCTCCGGGGCTGCCCCCAGCCCGAGCCCGGCACGTTCCTGCGCCCGCTGAGCGCGCCACACCGACAACTCGGTCAGGCTGCCACCGCTCACCTCGACAACTGCCACTGCCCCACCACCCCTACCGGTTTGCGCCACAACCTGCGCATCACCGAGATCTAGAGCGATGAGTGAAACCCCTGCTGCCGCTAGCGTAC
>JBKJVH010000115.1:0-22973 GCA_046590985.1 Mycobacteriales bacterium | reverse complement strand
GGTTGAGGTTCGCGAACGCCGTGACCCGGATCAGCGCCCCCTCGAGCTCGCGGATGTTCGTCGCGATCTTGCTGGCGATGAACTCCAGCACCTCCGGCGGCGTGAGCAGGCGGTCTTGCGCCGCCTTCTTGCGCAGGATCGCGATGCGGGTCTCGATGTCGGGCGGCTGCACATCGGTGATCAGGCCCCACTGGAACCGGGTGCGGAGCCGGTCCTCCAGCGTGGACAGCTGCTGCGGCGGCCGGTCGGAGGTGATGACGATCTGCTTGTTGGCGTTGTGGAGCGTGTTGAACGTGTGGAAGAACTCCTCCTGCGTCCGCTCCTTGTTCTCCAAGAACTGGATGTCGTCGACGAGCAGGACATCGACGTCGCGGTAGCGGCGCTGGAAGGCGTGCTGCTTGTCGTCGCGCAGGCTGTTGATGAAGTCGTTCGTGAACTCCTCCGAGCTCACGTACCGCACCCGGGCACCGGTGAACAGGTGCTGGGCGTAGTGCCCGATGGCGTGCAGCAGGTGGGTCTTGCCCAGCCCGCTCTCGCCGTAGATGAACAACGGGTTGTACGCCTTGGCAGGAGCCTCCGCGACCGCGACTGCGGCGGCGTGCGCGAACCGGTTGGACGATCCGATGACGAACGTCTCGAAGGTGTACTTCGGGTTCAGCCGAGCCGGCTCGACGTCCTTGCCGCGGCCGGGGCGGGCGCCGAACTCCAGGACGTTCTCCCCGAAGGGTCGGTCGTCCCGCTCGGCCGGTTCGTTCGGGCGGTCCCGGCCGGTGCCGGGCAGCGCCCGGTCGCTGCGACTGTCGCGGTGACCGTCACGCTGCGAGCCGCCGTAGCTGTCGGCGTAGCTGTCCTCGCGCCGGCGGTCCTCGTCGTAGGAGCTCGGTTCCTGCGGCTGCACGGTGACCGCGACGCGGATCTCACGGCCGTACGCCGCGGACAGCGCGCCGGCCACGACCGGCCGCAACCGGCTCTCCAGGACCTCCTTGACGAGGTCGTTGGGCGCGGCCAGCAGCGCGGTGTCCTCCACCAGCCCCAGCGGGCGGGTCAGGTTGACCCAAGCCCGGTGCTGCGGCGAGAGCGCACCGTCCGAGAGTCCGGCGATCACCCGGTGCCAGACCTCGTCGAGCTCCAGAGCCGGCGGCTGGGGGTCGACCGTCGGGGGGGCGTTCGGGTCGAGGGGGGTCGGGCGGGAGTCGGTCACGCAGTCCTCGATCGTCGGGTGGAGCGGGGGCTCAGCGGGGGAGGGCGGCGCCCCGCTGAGCGTGATGTCAGCCGTGATGTGCGGTACGAGCCCCGATGTCCACACCTTTGTCCACACCTTGTGGAGCGAGGTCGCGGACGCCGCAGCCCGGTCTGTCCAGACGCGCCGACACCGCCCACGCTGAGGACGTCGGTGGGAGGTCGGGCGAGCGGGGAGCCCGGTCGAACCGGTGGAGCAAGCCAGGACCACGACACCCGGCGAGGGGTGTGCGGTTCCGGCGGGGAAGGACCGGCGGCGAGGACGTTAACAGCACTTCCTGAGCGCTAGCAAGCGGTTGTCCACAGGGCTGCGAACTGTCCAGCGGCGTGTCGGGGGCCAGGTGCTTGACACTGGGGGCCACGGTGTCTCCCCCAGGGCGTCGTTTGACCCAGGTGGGCCCCGTCCGTACCGTAGACAGGTCTGCGTCCTGCCACCTGCAGCGCCGTTAAGGCACCACAGACACCCCCTTCATGATCATCTGCCGTGATCCCCCGCGGCCGATCTCCCCGCTAGGCCAGGAGCACCTCCCGTGAGCAAGCGCACCTTCCAGCCGAACAACCGCCGTCGGGCCAAGACGCACGGCTTCCGGCTGCGCATGCAGACCCGCGCGGGCCGGTCGATCCTGTCGGCCCGTCGTCGCAAGGGCCGCTCCGAGCTCTCGGCCTGACCGGCCGGAGCCTGAGGCCCTCGGAGGCGCCGGTGCTCCCCGCTCCGCAACGCCTGCGTGCCTCGACGGACTTCACCGAGGTGTTCCGGCGTGGCCGTCGGGCCGGTCGGTCGCGCTTGACGGTGCACCTGCTGCTGCCGGCGGCCGAGTCCGGCGCGCCGGTCCGTGCTGGTCTGGTCGTCAGCAAGGCGGTCGGCAACTCCGTGGCGCGCCATCAGGTCGCTCGCCGGCTCCGGCACCTGCTGCGGGACCGCGTACCGGCTCTGACCCCGGGCACCCGACTGGTGGTGCGGGCGGCCGCGCCGGCGGCGGCCGCGAGCAGCGCGGAGCTGGCGCTCGACCTCGACGCCGCGCTCGCCAAGTTGGCGCGGCCGTGATCGTCGCCGTGCTGCTGCTCCCGATCCGGCTCTACCAGCGGCTGATCAGCCCGCTGTTGGGACCGCACTGCCGGTTCGCGCCGAGCTGCAGCCACTACGCCAGCGAGGCCCTGCACGTGCACGGCCCGCTGCGCGGGAGCTGGCTTGCGGTCCGCCGGATCGCCCGCTGCCATCCCTGGAACGCCGGTGGCCACGACCCGGTCCCGAGCGGGCGTGCGAACATGGACCCCAACGACCTGACCCTTTCGACTGAAACGCGCAGCCGCGCAGGAGCCCATTCGTGAGCGTGTTCGACGTCCTCGCCCAGCCTGTTGCCATCGTCCTCGAGGGCATCCACACCGGGCTGACCAACCTCGGGCTGCCGGCCGCCAGCGGCTGGGCCTGGGGCCTGTCGATCGTGCTGCTGACCATCAGCGTCCGGATCCTGCTGTTCCCGCTGTTCGTCAAGCAGATCAAGAGCCAGCGCCGCATGCAGGAGCTGAGCCCCAAGATCAAGGAGCTGCAGGCCAAGCACAAGGGCGACCGCGAGACGCTCAACACCGAGCTGATGAAGCTCTACAAGGACCACGGCACGAACCCGATCTCCGGCTGCCTGCCGCTGATCTTGCAGCTGCCGATCTTCTTCGCGCTGTTCCGCGTCATGAACGAGTTCCGCCCCAAGGGCACCGACGGCCACTTCGAGGGCAAGTACGGCCTGTCGAGCCAGCTCATCGAGCAGGGTGCGCACGCCAAGGTGTTCGGCGCGCCGATCTCCACGGCGTTCAACAGCTCCGCGAAGTTCCTGCAGCAGCTCGGTGGCGACGCCACCACGGTCAAGATCGTCGCGGTCATCATGATCGTCACGATGGGCGCCACCACGTTCCTCACGCAGCGCCAGATGATGGCGCGCAACGGCGCCGCAACCGACCCGCAGCAGGCGCAGGTCCAGAAGATCATGCTGTACGTGCTGCCGTTCTCGTTCGCGATCTTCGGCTTCAGCTTTCCCATCGGGGTGCTGCTGTACTGGCTGACGACCAACATCTGGTCGATGGGGCAGCAGCAGTACGTCATCGCCCGGATGCCCCCGGTGATCCCGGGTGCCGGCGGGCCGGGGAAGGCGCTGCCGCCCAAGGGCGGCCCCAGCCCGAAGGACGGCAAGGGCGGCCCGGGGGACAAGGGGCCCAAGGGCACCGACGGTGGTCCCAGCGTGTCCCTGACCAAGCCTGCGGTTGCTGCGGCGGGTGGCCAGCCGGCCCGTACCGGCGGGCAGCAGAACCGGCAGGCCAACCGCGGTAGCGCCGGGTCGCGCAAGAACAAGTCCCGCAAGGGCGGCCGGCGCTAGCCGCTGCCCCCCAGAACCTGTCCCACCCCCTGATCGACGAGAGAAGCCCCGTGACCGAGAACGACACTGCTACCCCCGACGCGCCCGTCCTGTCCGGCCAGGAGCTGCTGGTGCAGGAGGGCGACATCGCCGGCGACTACCTCGAGCGGCTGCTCGACATCGCGGACGTCGACGGCGACATCGACATGGACGTCGAGGGCACCCGGGCCGTCGTCGCCATCGTCGGCGAGGGCCTGGACGCGCTCGTCGGACCGCACGGCGCGACCCTGGAGGCGCTCCAGGAGCTGACCCGGCTCGCCGTGGTGCAGCAGACCGGCGTACGCAGTCGGCTGATGCTCGACATCGGTGGCTACCGGGCGCAGCGCAAGGTCGAGCTCACCGAGATCGGCGTGCGCACGGCCGCCCGGGTGCTCGAAAGCGGGGAGCCGGTGAAGCTTGCCCCGATGACGCCGTTCGAGCGCAAGGTCGTGCACGACGCGATCGCCGCCGCCGAGGGCGTGCACAGCGAGTCCGAGGGCGTCGAGCCCGAGCGTCGCGTCGTCGTGCTGCGCGACGCGTGACGGTAGCCCCCGACGCGATCTCCGCGGCTGCCCCGGCAGAGGTCTTCGGTGCGGCGCTGCCGCAGCTCGAGGCCTTCGCGGCGCTGCTTGAGGGGCCTGGGGTCGAGCGTGGCCTGCTCGGTCCGCGCGAGGCGCCCCGGCTGTGGGAACGGCACCTGCTCAACTGCGCCGGCCTGTCGGAGCTCATCGAGGACGGCCAGGTCGTGCTCGACCTCGGCTCCGGCGCCGGCCTGCCCGGCCTGGTTCTCGCGTTGCAGCGACCCGACGTGCAGGTCGTGCTGGTGGAGTCGCTCCAGCGCCGAGCCACGTTCCTGGCCGAGGCCGTCGAGGTGCTGGGCCTGCGCAACACCCTGGTGCGCCGGGCCCGCGCCGAGGAGCTGCACGGCAAGCTCGAGGTCGACGTCGTGACCGCCCGCGCGGTGGCGCCGATCGACCGGCTCGCCGGCTGGGCGCTGCCCTTGCTGCACCCTGGCGGCCGGCTGCTCGCGCTCAAGGGCGAGCAGGCTGCTGTGGAGCTCGCCGCGGCGGGCCCGGTGCTGCACCGACTGGGCGCGGCGTCGTCATCGGTCGTCGAGGTCGGGTCCGTCGAGCTCGGCACCCACTCCCGGATCGTGGTGGTCTCCCGTGGCGTGGGGTCGACCGCCGCGTCGAGGCCGGCTGCCCGGCCGCAGCCGCGTGCCGGTGGCATCAGCGGCGTGAGCAAGCGGAAGAACAAGCGATGACCATCCCCGGCGGCGACCGGCCGCTCATCACCGTGGAGTACGCCCCAGCGCCGCAGGCCCCCCCGCTGGTGTCCTCAGAACCTGCGCTGGAGGGGGACCTCAGCGCAGGACGCAGCGAGGAGGTTGAGCCGGCGGAGCGGTTGCGCGACGCGCTCCGCGACAGCGACGCCAGCACCCCGCTCGCCGAGCAGGCCGCCGCCGCCGTGCGGGTCCGGTCCGGCTCGGAGGTCTTCCCGAAGCCCACGCACCGCCGGATCATCACCGTCGCGAACCAGAAGGGCGGCGTCGGCAAGACCACCACGACGGTCAACCTCGCAGTGTCGCTGGCGCTCCACGGCTGCACCGTGCTGGTCGTGGACCTCGACCCGCAGGGGAACGCCTCGACCGCGCTGGGCGTCCCGCACCACGCCGGTGTCCCGGACGTCTACCAGGTGCTCGTCGACTCCGTCCCCATCGCCGACGTCGTGCAGGAGTCCCCGGACGTCCCGCGGCTCCGCGTCGTCCCCGCCACCATCGACCTGGCCGGCGCCGAGATCGAGCTGGTCTCCCTGGTCGCCCGCGAGTCCCGGCTGCAGCGGGCGATCGACGCCTACTGCGCGGCCGAGGGCGCCGACGTCGACTACGTGCTCGTCGACTGCCCGCCGTCGCTCGGGTTGTTGACGGTCAACGCCATGGTGGCGACCGCGGAGGTCCTCATCCCCATCCAGTGCGAGTACTACGCGCTCGAGGGCCTGGGCCAGCTGCTCCGCACGATCGACATGGTCAAGGCGCACCTCAACCCCGGCCTGGCCGTCTCGACGATCGTCCTCACGATGTACGACGCCCGCACCCGCCTCGCGGACCAGGTCGCCGACGAGGTACGTACCCACTTCGGTGACACCGTCTTGAAGACCCTGATCCCACGGTCGGTCCGGGTCTCCGAGGCGCCCGGCTACGGGCAGTCCGTCGTGACCTACGACCCCGGCTCACGCGGCGCGATGGCCTACGTCGACGCGTCCCGCGAGCTGGCCGTGCGAGGGGTGACCGCATGACGGCCCCCGGACGCAAGGGTGGCCTCGGTCGTGGCCTCGGCGCGCTGATCCCGCAGGGGCCGGCCGACGTCACGCCCGAGATCGCGGATGTCGCCGGCGCCCGGTACGCCGACCTTCCCATCGCCTCGATCGTGCCCAACGCCGTCCAGCCCCGGCAGGTCTTCGACGAGGAGGCGCTCCAGGAGCTCGAGGACTCGATCCGTGAGGTCGGGCTGCTCCAGCCGATCGTCGTACGGGCCCTGGGCGGTGACCGCTACGAGCTGATCATGGGTGAGCGCCGTTGGCGCGCCACCCAGCGCGTCGGGCTGACCACGATCCCGGCGATCATCCGGGACACCCAGGACGACGCGATGCTTCGCGACGCGCTGCTGGAGAACCTGCACCGCTCGCAGCTCAACCCGCTCGAGGAGGCGGCTGCCTACCAGCAGCTGCTCGCCGACTTCGGTGCCACCCACGAGGAGTTGGCGACCCGGATCGGTCGCTCGCGGCCGCAGATCTCCAACACGATCCGGCTGCTCGGGCTGCCCCCCACCGTCCAGTCCCGCGTCGCCGCCGGCGTGCTGTCCGCCGGCCACGCCCGCGCGATCCTGGGGCTGGCGACGCCCGAGGCGATGGACGCGATGGCCCACCGGGTCGTGGCCGAGGGGATGTCCGTGCGCTCCACCGAGGAGGCCGTCGCGCTCGCGGTGTCCGACACCCCGGCGCCGCCCCGCAGGCAGGCCGCCAAGCGGTTGGTGCCCGAGGCCGCCCAGGCGGTCGCCGCGTCGCTGTCGGATCGGCTCGAGACCCGCGTGAAGGTCGACGTCGGCCGGTCCAAGGGCAAGATCACGATCGAGTTCGCGACGCTGGAGGACCTCGCCCGCGTCGCCGAGATCATCCAGGGCCCGAGCTAGCCCAGGGAAGTCCGCGAAGAGGACCTCAGACCAACCCCGGCGAGGGGGTCGTCGACCCCACCGCACGGTGCGCCGCCATCGGGCCGAACGTCTCCAGCAGCTCGAGCTCGGCCGCTACGACACCCGCGAGCCGGCGCACCCCCTCCACGATCCGGGAAGGCTCCGGGAAGCAGTACGACAACCGCAGCTCCCGCTGGCCCTGGCCGTCGGAGTAGAAGCCGATCCCCGGGACATAAGCGACTCGCTCGGTGATCGCCCGCGGCTGCATGATCTTGGCGTCCAACCCCAAGGGCAGCGTCGCCCAGACGTAGAAGCCCCCCGTCGGATGCGTCCAGGTCGTGCCCGCCGGCATCAGTTCGGTCAGTGCGCCGAGCATCGCGTCCCGGCGCTCCTGGTAGAGCTCCTTGAACACCTCGATCTGGCCCTGCCAGTCCTGCGTCGACAGGTACTCCACGACGACCATCTGGTTCAGCGCCGGCGGACACAGCACCGACGCCTCCGACGCGAGCACCAACTTCTCGCGGACGGCATGGGGGGCCAGCACCCAGCCGACGCGCAAGCCGGGAGCGAAGGTCTTGGAGAACGACCCGAGGTAGATCACGTTCTCCTCGGCGCCGCGAGCCCGGATCGCCGGCACCGGCGGCCCCTCGAACCCCAGCAGCCCGTACGGGTTGTCCTCCAGGATCAGCAGGCCGGCCTCGACGCAGATCGCCAGCACCTCATCGCGCCGGGCGTCCGACAGCGAGGTGCCCGCAGGGTTGTGGAAGTTCGGGATCGTGTACAGGAACTTCGCCCGCGCCCCGACCCGCGCCAGCGCCTCACGCAGCGCCTCCGGGATCAGCCCGTGCTCGTCCATCGGGACGTGCACCACCTCGGCCTGGTAGGACGCGAACGTCCCCAGCGCGCCGACGTAGGACGGTGCCTCGGCCAGCACCACGTCGCCGGGGTTGATGAAGATCCGGGTCACCAGGTCCAGGGCCTGCTGTGACCCGACGGTGACGACCACGTCGTCCGGTGACCCGACCACGCCTTCCAGCGCCATCACGTCGCAGATCAGCGCGCGGAGGTCCGGATCGCCCTGGCCGGAGCCGTACTGCAGCGCCGCCGCCCCCCGCGTCGCGAGCAGGTCCGACATGAGCTTGCCGACCGCGTCGAGCGGCAACGCGGTCGTGTAGGGCATGCCGCCGGCCAACGAAACGACCTCCGGGCGGCTCGCCACCGCGAAGAGAGCTCGGATCTCGCTCGCCGTCATCCCCGCTGTGCGTTCGGCATAGCGGCCGGTGAACGCGTCGAAAGTCACCCCAGCCATGGGTCCACGTTACCGGGGGTCGCCCGGTAGGGCCTTCACCTTTCCCGGTGCGGCAACTACCCTCTGGGCTGTGGTGACCTCCCCCCGCCGCTCTGCCTTCGGGTTGGCCGGCCTTGGCCTGGCTGTCGGCGCAGCTCTTGGCTGGCTCGCCGGGCTCCTGAAAGCCCCGAAAGGGTGAGCCGCCGCGCCGTCAACATCACGTTGGACAACCTCGACGATCTGCCTGGGCGTTGTCGCCGGTGCGTGTTCTGGGAGCTCGACCCGGTCAGCCATGACCGCGCGGTCGAGGCGGGTGACACCGCTTTCGAGAAGGAGTCGTGGGTCTCCGCGACGCTGCTCGAGTGGGGCAGCTGCGGCAAGATCGTCTACGTCGACTCGATCCCGGCCGGCTACGTGATGTACGCCCCGCCGATGTACGTCCCCCGTGGCGTCGCCTTCCCGACCTCCCCGGTGTCGGCCGACGCGGTGCTCCTCATGACCGGTCAGGTGCTCCCGGACTTCGCGGGCGGTGGCCTGGGCCGGATGCTCCTGCAGGGCGTCGCGAAGGACCTGGTCCGCCGCGGCGTCAAGGCCATCGAGGCCTTCGGGGACCTCAACCACGACGGCCCGGCCTGTGTGATGCCCGCCGACTACCTCGCCGCGGTGGGCTTCAAGACGGTCCGCCCGCACCACCGCTTCCCTCGCCTGCGCCTCGAGCTGAAGACCGCGGTCTCCTGGCGTGAGGACGTCGAGGTGGCCTTGGAGCGGCTGCTCGGCTCGATGACCCCCGACCCAGGAGTCCTGCGCCCCGTCTGACCCGGTCCCCCGCTTGCGTCCTCACGCCCACGCTCAGGTCCCCGTGACTGGTGAGGACACAAGGCGCTACAGGCGGGCGAGGTCGGCCAGCCGCAGGATGCCGGTCGGCGGGTCCTGGTCGGCCGGCAGGTAGAGCCGCTGGATCGCCACGAGCAGCGCCTCGGCGACCACGTCGCGGAACCCTGCGTCGGCCAGGCGTGAGGCATCCCCCGGGTGCGACAGGTGCCCCAGCTCGATGCGGACCGCCGGCATCGCGGTCAGCCGGAGCAGCTGCCAGGTCTTCGCGTGCACCCGGCAGTCCAAGAGGTCGGTACGGGCGACGACCTCGCGCTGCACCAGCGACGCGAGCTTCTCCCCGATGGTCGAGGACGCACCGGACCCGGTGCCGAAGTGGTAGGTCGCGACCCCGTGGCACCGCGGGGACGCCGAGCCGTCGACGTGCAGGGACACGACCAGGTCGGCGCGGGCGTTGTTCGCCAAGGCCGCCCGCTCGGCGTCGGTGGGGCAGTTGTCCGGTCCGCGCGTGAGCAGCGCGCGGACGCCGACGGCGGTGAGGCGACCCTCCAGCCGGGCGGCCAGGTCCTCGGCGAGGGCAGCCTCCTCGAGGCCGTTACCGACGGCCCCGCGGTCGAGACCGCCGTGCCCAGGGTCGAGCACCACGACCTTGCCGGCGAGGGCCGCCCCGGACCGGTACAGCACCTCGGACTCGCGGAGCGTGTGCGGCCGGCCGCCGACGACGAGCCGGCCGAGCTGCTTCAGGGCGCGGAGCGTCGCTGGACCGCAGACGCCGTCGCTGACCAGGCCGTACTCGCGTTGCAAGCCCTTCAGCGCCGTCTCGGTGCGGCGGCCGAACACCCCGTCGGGCCGGCCGGTGTCGAAGCCGAGCTCGGTCAGCCGCTCCTGCAGCATCGCGACGTCGTCTCCGACGAACGGCTTGGTGGCGAACGACAGCAACCGGTCACCGAGGGAGAGCCGGGCGGCTTGCAGCGCGGCGTAGGTCTCGGGGCCGACGATCCCGTCCACGACCAAGCCACGGTTCTGCTGGAACTCCCGGACCGCCCAGTCGGTCGGCTGGTCGAACTGGTCCGAGGCCGCGCGCAGCAGCCCAAGCTGCACGAGGGCACCCTGGATCTCGCTCACGGCCGGGCCGGTGTCGCCACGACGGAACAGCAGCACGGGGGGCGTCCTCCACGGATCGGTGTGCTCAACAGTATCGGGGGTTCCCCGAGACCGGTCAGATCACGCACGAAGGCCGGACCTGAGTGGTCCGGCCTCCGTGACAGTTGCTGTGACAGTCGCGAGCGTGAGGGAGCTACAAGTAGGGCTCGAGGTCCTTGAGGATCGCGGCCTTCGGCTTGGCGCCAACGATCGACTTGACGATCTTGCCGCCCTGGAAGATGGCCATCGTCGGGATGGACATGATCTGGTAGTCGCGCGCCGCACCCGGGTTCTCGTCGATGTTGACCTTGACGATGGTGAGCTTGTCGGCGTTCTCGCCAGCGATCTCCTCGAGCACCGGGCCGACCATCTTGCACGGCCCGCACCACTCGGCCCAGAAGTCGACGAGCACCGGCTTGTCGCTCTGCAGGACGTCCACGGCGAAGCTCGCGTCGGTGGTGGTCTTGGTGTTCGCGCCCATGAAGGCTCCTCGTGAAGTTGGTGTGGTCAAGAACGTACGGGGTTGGTACGGCATTCCGTCACTCGTGGGCGGCGAGCCACCGCTCGGCGTCCAGGGCCGCGGCGCAGCCGCTGCCGGCGGCCGTGATGGCCTGCCGGTAGGTGTGGTCCACCAGGTCCCCACAGGCGAAGACGCCGTCCAGGTTGGTGAGCGTCGACCGGCCCTCGACCCGCACGTACCCCTCGTCGTCGAGCTCGACCTGGCCCTTGATGAGCTCCGAGCGCGGGTCGTGCCCGATCGCGATGAACAACCCGGTCGCGGCCAGCTCCGAGGTCTCGCCGGTCTTCAGGTTCCGCAGCGTCACCGACGCCAGCTTGCCTTCGCCGTTCGCCGAGAGCACCTCGGAGTCCCAGACGTACCTGATCTTGTCGTTGGCAAAGGTCCGGTCCTGCATGATCTTGGAGGCCCGGAAGGAGTCCCGGCGGTGCACGATCGTGACCGTACGGGCGAAGCGCGTGAGGAAGGTGGCCTCTTCCAGGGCGCTGTCGCCGCCACCGACGACCACGATGTCCTGCTCGCGGAAGAAGAAGCCGTCGCAGGTCGCGCACCACGAGACGCCGTGGCCGGACAGCTCCTTCTCGCCGGGGATGCCGAGCTCGCGGTAGCCCGAGCCCATCGCCAGCACGACGGTGTCCGCGAGGTAGGTGGTCTCCCCGACGACGACCTGCTTCGGGTGCACGGTGAGGTCGACCGAGGTCACGTCGTCGGTGACGAACGTCGTGCCGAACCGCTCCGCCTGGGTGCGGAGCTTGTCCATCAGGTCCGGACCCATCACGCCATCGGGGAAGCCGGGGAAGTTCTCCACATCCGTGGTGTTCATCAGCGCACCGCCGGCGGTGACGGCGCCCTCGAAGGCCAGCGGCGTCAGGCCGGCCCGCGCGAGGTAGATCGCGGCGGTGTAGCCGGACGGACCGGAACCGATCACGATGGACTGGTGGATCTCGCTGCTCACGGGTCGGGCCTCTCGTCGGTGTCACCTGGCTGAACGCCAGGGTAGTGAGCGCTCTTCCTTCCCGGGTGATGACAGACTGATGACCTATGGCCACCGAGCGCTGCGCCGCCCATCCCAGCCGCCCAGCGGTCGACCGGTGCCCGGTCTGCGAGCGCCCCCGCTGCGGCGCCGACCAGTCCCTCGGCCACGGCTGCGCGGTCTGCGGCGGCGCCGCCGCCCCCCGCCGCTACCCCGCGGCGCCCGACCGTGAGCTGCTGGTGCGCGCCGCGCTGGCCGCCGGCGCCGCTGCCGTCGCCTGGGGCTACGTCACTGCCGAGTACGTCGGCGCCGACCTGTTCAAGTACCTGTCGCCGGCGGTGCTCGGGGTGCTCTGCGGGGGCGCGGCCACCGCAGCGGCCGCGAGCCCCCGACGAGGCCGGCTCGCCACCCGCGTCCGCGTGCTCTCCGTCCTGTACGCAGTCCTCGGCGCCGGCCTCGGCTTCCTGCTCGAGGGCACCTACGCGCCGGTGTCCGGAAACCTCGACGTGCTGCTGCCGTACGCGATCTCGGCGGCCGCTGCCTGGTTCTGGACCGCTCCGCCCGGTACGAAGAAGCGACCCGCGCCGGAGTGAGCGCAGCGCGCCCGGCTACGGGGGCTGATGCGGTGGATCGACCCGGTCAGGACCGGGTGAGTCCACCACCTGACCTCAGGGTCGGGGGACGCGCTCGAAGAACAGCAGCTTGGAGTCGGCCGGCGCGCACTCGGGGCCGACGAAGTAGGCGTAGACGAAGCCGGGCTTGGGCGCGGGCAAGATCACCAGCAGGGCTGGCTGACCGTCGAAGGTGCCGTAGTCGAGAGCCAGCGGCAGCCCCGGGTCGCCCGGATCGGTCAGGGAGGACAGGCAGGCCGCCAAGGTGGCCGGCACGCGCAGCGGGGCCAGGCCCTCGGCGCTGGCGAGCTTGTCGGCGCTCGTGGCGCCGGGGTTGGGGGTGGCGCCGGGCAGGCTGCCACCCGCAACCTCAGGTCCGGTGGCACTCTTCGGCTGCGCGACGGCCGTCCCGGCGAGGAGCCGCGGCAGTGCGGCGGTGAGCGAGGCGGCGTCCTTGGTGTAGGCCGCGCCGCTGTCGTTCCGGGCGATGGTCGGGGCGTCCGCCGCGCTGGTCGCCTTCGAAGCGGAGGACCCCGGGCGCGCGATCACCAGGACCCCGACCACCACCGCTGCGGCGGCCGCCAGCCCACCGGCGGCCACCATCCAGCGCGCGGCGCCTGCGCGCCGTCCAGCGAGGGGCACGACGGTGGCGGAGGTCGGCGCCGCGGTGGCCGCGGGACCGGCGGGCACGGGACCGGCGGGCACGGGGGGGGCTGAGGCGACCGCCGCCAGCAGCCGCTCGGTCAGGCCGACGGGCAGCTCCGGGTCGGGCAGCGCGCGCAGCGCAGCGGCCACCGAGCCCACGGCCACCGAGAGCTCGTCCAGTCGCGCCTGGCAGTCGACGCAGCCAGCCAGGTGCGCCGGCGGCTCAAGCCCGGCGAGCACGTCGGCGAGGGCGTCGAGGTCAAGGTGGCTGCTCACGTCGGTCCTCCTTCCGGGTGGGTGGACCGCGGGGTGGGCGTCTCCCCAGGTGGGACGGCTGCGCCGACGCCCGGGTTCCCGTCGCCGCGCAGGAACCCGAGGCTGAGCGCGAGCCGGGCGCGTCCTCGGAAGCACCGGCTCTTGACCGTCCCCGCAGGCACGCCAAGGACCGAGGCGGCCTCGTCGATGGACAGCCCCCGCAGGTCGATGAGCACGATCGCGACCCGCTGCTCCTCGGGGAGGGCGGCCAGCGCGCGCTGCACCTCGAGCTCGGTCTCGCGCTCGCTGAGGACGTCGCGCCGGTCGGGTAGGGGCTGCTCCGGAAGGGGCACGGTGGGGCGTACGGCCTGACGGCGGGCCCGGTCCAGGCAGGCGTTCACCACGATCCGGTGCAGCCAGGTGCTGACCCGGGCGTCGCCGCGGAACCGGTCGGCGGCCCGGAACGCCGACAGGCAGGCGTCCTGGACGGCGTCGGCCGCCTCCTCGCGGTCGCCCAGCGTACGGACGGCGACCGCCCACATCCGGTGCTGGTTCCGACGGATCAGGTCGTTGAAGGCCTCCGGGTCGCCCGCGAGGTGGGCCGTGAGCAGCGCGCGGTCCTGCGCGTCGTGCTCCTCCGGGGTGATCACGGCGCGAACGGTAGTGCTCCGGCCGCGCGAAGGTCAGGTGACGCGCAGCTCGGAGATGCCGACGCGGTAGCCGTCGCCGTCCTTGGGGAGGTTGGTGATCCACACCAGGATGTAGCGCGCGGTGGTCCCGGGGGTGGGCGTGAGGGTCGCGACCTGGGCCCCGGCGTTCCCGCCCGCGACGGTCATCATGCCGGCGGCATCGATCGGGGTGTCCGTGCTGACGCGCAGCTCGACGTTGGCCCCGGGCGCGCTGAAGCCGACCTGCACGGAGTGCAGGACGGTGGGCTTGCCGAGGTCCAGGAGCAGCCCGACGCCCTTCTTGAGGCCGCCGAACGCGGCCGACTTGTAGAGGCTGGTGGCCCAGGCGGTGGTGGGGATGCCGTCGACGGCGTTGCGGACCTGGTCGGGGTTCTCCTGCTTGTCGCCCTCAGGGTCGAAGTCGCGGATCGGCACCTTGGTCAGGTCCAGCGCCGCCGCGGCGGGCCGGGCGCCGGGCGAGGGTGCCTCGGTGGTGCTGACGATCGCATCGACCCCGTTCTTCGCGCGTGGCAGGTCCCCGATGGCGAGCCCGGCGACCCAGCCGGCGATCCCGACCGCAGTGACGAACGCGAGCGCCAGCACCCACGGGAACGCGCGTCGGATCCGTCCGGGCGGCTTGGGGGCAGCGGGTGCGGCGACGGCGGCGACCCGCAGCTCGGCCACCGCCGCGTCGGCCGCGTCGGCCACCGCGAGCGGCCGGGTCAGAGCCTGGGCGGTCGGCAGCCGCGCCGGGTCGAGCGTGCGGGTGACGACGCTGTCCAGGGCCCGTGGCACCCCTGCGCGCAGCTGGCGGGCGGCCATCGGGTGCCCCTCCGACACCGGGGCGGGGGTGAGCTCGCCGGCGGGGAGGCCGGTGGCGCCGACCGGCCAGCGACCGGTCAGCAGCGCGTAGAGAACGCCGCCGAGCGCGCGGGTGTCGGCGCCCACCGACAGGTCGGAGGTGCCGTGCAGCGCCGCGGCCACCATCACATCGGCGAGCCGGACGCGACCGGCCGGGGAGATCAGGACGTTCCGCGGGTGCAACCGGCCGTGCAGGAGCCCGCCGGCGTGCGCGGCTGCCAGCGCTTCCGCCAGCTGGCGCAGCACGTCGGTGGCGTCCGCCGCCGCCAGCGCCCCGACGCGGGTGAGGTGCAGGTCGAGCGCCTCGCCCTCGACCCACTCGCTGATCACCATGGCGACGTCATTGCCGCGACCGGGTCGGGTCTGCTGCGCGGCGTCATAGACCCGGACCAACCCGGTGTGGTTCACCGAACCGGTACGGACCGCCGCGTCGAGGAAGGCGCTGGCTGCCTCGCGCGCGCTCTTGTTGGGCGTGGCCACGACCTTCACGGCGACCGTACGGGCCAGCACGTCGTCGTGGGCGCGCCACAGCACGGCGGGACCGTCGGTGGCGACCGCGGCCAGCAGGACGTACCGGTCGGCCAGCGTGTCACCGACGCGCAGCGGGCCGGCCTCGGTCACCGGGGCTCCGTCGCGGCGGGCTCCGGGCGGCAACGGCTCTCCTCGTCGGTGGCCGGGCACGACGACGGCCCGGTCTGCCCCAACTCTAAGCGGGCGGACCGGGCCGGCGGGGTCAGGCTCAGGGGCGCCCGACGAGGTAGTTGCTCGAGTAGATCTTGATGCGCCGCACGGTGCTGCCGCTGTGCGGGGAGTGCCACATCGTGCCGGAGCCGGCGTAGATCGCGACGTGGCTGATCCGGCCGGAGCTGTTACGGAAGAAGATCAGGTCACCGGCGACCATGCTCGCCTTCGTGACGTGGCGCACCGCGGAGTATTGCTGCGCGGAGTTGTGCGGCAGGCTCTTGTGGAACTTCAGGAAGACGTACCGGGTGTAGCCGCTGCAGTCGAAGCGGCTGGGGCCGACGGCACCCCACTGGTAGGGGGCGCCGTTGTGGTGCGCGGCCTCGGCCACGACAGCGGCCCGGTAGCTGATGGCTGCCTGCGCGGGGGCGGCGGTGCCGGCGACCCCGAGGGCGGTCGCGAGGAGGACGAGCAGGGACAGGGCGCGCAGACGAGCGCGGCCCCGGAGGGCAGGGGTGAGCACAGACGTTCCTTCCGTGACGCCTGCGAGGTGAGCTGTCGGGTTCGGACGGGAAGGTGTCCGGTTACGGCGCGCACCGTAACTTCACCCCGAGACGACCCGGAGGTCGTCGAGGAACGTGGGTCCCCCGCTCCTGTCCCAAAGCAAGGTGGGTGTCCGTTTGATGGTCGGGGGACAGGACTCGGCGTTCCGACCGGACATGAATCGTAAGAGCCTATCGGCCGTTCGCCGAAGCGTCAGGAGCTTGGCACCAGAAGGTGACCAGCGTCACGTAGCTGCGAGGGACGCTCCCGGACGAACCGCTCCGATGTACCCGTCGAGGTAGATCGGCTGGACCTTGACCACGTCCCCGGTGTGCGGCGCCGCGACCATCAGGCCGTTGCCGGCGTAGATCGCGACGTGGTGGATCGACCCCGGGTTGCTGGTGTTGCTGGCCCAGAACATCAGGTCGCCGGGCTCCAGCGCCGCCAGGTCCACGTGCGGTCCGGCGAACCACTGCTCGCGGGATGTCCGGGGAAGCCGGATGCCGGCGGCGGCGTAGGCGGCGCCGGTGAGGCCGGAGCAGTCGTAGGACGCCGAGCCGGTGGCCCCCCAGACGTACGGCTTGCCGAGCTGGGTCTGGGCGAACGCGAGCACGGCGGCTCCGACCGGGCTGGCGTTGACGGCCGGCAGCGTCCCCGTGAGCGACTGCGCGGCGGCGAGCTGGGCGGCGGCCCGCGCGGCGGCCGCGGCCTCGGCGGCCACGCGCTGCGCCTCGGCGAGATCCCGGACGCGCTGGTTGGCCCCGGCCAGCAGCGCGTCGGTCTGCGCAAGCAGCGACCGGACCGCGTCCGCGCGGTCGGCGACGACCTTCTGGAGCTTCGTGGAAGCCGTCGCGGAGGACGCCAGCGCTGCCTCGGCGGCCTGCCGGCCGGCGACGGTACGGACGGCGGTGGCGTTGGCGCGCTTGTCGCCGTCGAGCACCGCCTTGACCTGGGTGATCCGGTTCGCGACGTCGGTGATGGTGGTGCTGTCGAGCACGTGCGCGTAGAGCGCTGCCGCCCCACCAGACATGTACAGGGCGCGGACCCGGCGGCCGGTGACCGCATCGGACGCGCCGACGGCTCGCTCGGCGACGCCGAGGGCCCGCTGCGCGGTGAGGTGCCGGGTGACGGCGGCACCGAGCTGGGCGTAGGCCGCGTCGTAGTCCTCGGTGGCGATCTCGGCCTGGGTCTGGAGCGCCTCGACCTTGGCGCGGAGGGCCGCTGCCTGCCGCTTGGCGTCCTCCAGGCTGCCGGCGTGCGCCGTCGGCAGCCCCCCGACGAGCAGCCCGCAGGTCACCAGCCCGGCGGCGGCGAGTCGGCCGCCCAGGGCCACCGCCGCGGTCACCGTGACTGTCACAACGAGCCGGACCCTTCGCCGGACTCCGAGACCTTCGCGTACTTCTTGAGAAAGCCGATCCGGTACACCCAGAGGGTTTCCGCGGTGTGCGTCACCTTCAGGTGCACCACCCCCGCGGGCGTGACGGAGAAGCTCTTCGGGTCGATGGTGTCGCCGTTGGCCTCGGCCTCGGCGGCGACCTGCCCGTACGCCTTGTCGACGTCCTTGGTGCCCCGGAACGTGTCGGCGGCCTCACTGGCGTAGGTGTTGGCCCGGTCCGCGGCGCTGAAGGTGGCCGTGACCACGGAGACCCCGTCGAACGCGATCAGGCCGAGGAGCGCAAAGCTCGCCGCCAGCTTGGTCATCCAGCCCAGGACGATGGCACCGTTGTCGTTTCCCACCTGAGGAGCGTCGGCGGCTCAGGCACCGGGCTTGAGCCGGGCCAGCACCGGTCCGACGAGCTCGGCGACCTCCGGGACCCGGACCCGCTGCGCGACCCGCAGGTAGCCGACGCCCAGGACGGTCCCCCCGAGGACCGCGGCCACCAGGGCCGGCAGCAGCCCGGCCCCCAGCGAGCGCTCGACCAGCCGGACCAGGGCGAACGCGAGCACCGCCGGCAGCGCTACCGCGCACAGGCAGCGGACGGCGGTGCGCAACACGTACCCGGTGGGATCGCGCGGCACCCGCTTGGCCAGCACCGTCGTGCAGACCAGCACCCCCACCAGGTACGACGAGGCCTGCCCGGCCGCGAGCCCGAGCACCTGCAGGCGCTCCGGGAGCAGCACGAACAGCGTCACGTCGACGACCACGGTGGTGGCGTTCACGGCCAGGTTGACCAGCGCCGGCGTCCTGGTGTCCTGCAACGCGTAGAAGGCGCGCAGCTGCAGCTGGTAGGTGCTGAACGCCACCAGCCCGCAGGCGAACACCGCCAGCAGCGTCCCGATGTCCCGGGCCTGGCCGAGGCCGGTCCGGCCGTGCCCGAACACCAGCGTCGCGATCGGGTGGCCGAGCACGATGTAGGCCGCCGCCGCCGGTACGAGCAGGCTCACGGTCAGCTTGAGGCCCCGGTCGAGCTGGCTCCGCAGGTCCCCGATCCGGCCGTCCGCAGCGGCCCGGCTCATCGCCGGGAGCAGCGCGGTGATGACGCTGACCGCGACGACGGCGTGCGGCAGCTGCCAGAGCAGGAAGGCGTACACGTAAGCGGAGTAGCCCGGGCCGTGGCCCCGGCTGGAGTTCGCCAGCTGGATCACCACGAGCAGCACCAGCTGGTTGCACACGACGTAGAAGAAGGTCCAGCGCGCCAGCCGGCCGGCGTGCCCGAGGCCGGTGCCGCGGAAGTCGAAGCGCGGCCGCAGCGGCAGGCCGGTGGCGCGCAGCGAGGGGATCAGCGCGACCGTCTGGGCCAGGATCCCGAGCGTCACGCCGATCCCGATCACGCCGACCTGGGTGTCGGTGATGGTGCCGGCGTTGAACACGTGCGGGCTCGGGATCACCAGGAACAGCAGGCCCGTGACGATGACGACGACGTTGTTGAGAACCGGTGCCCACATCGGTGGCCCGAACCGCCCCTGGGCGTTGAGGTAGGCGCCGAGCACCGCCCCGAGGCCGTAGAACAGCACCTGAGGGAAGAAGAACGCCGCGAACACCACGGCCAGGTGGAACTTCGGCGTGCCGGCCGGCAGGTAGAGCCGCAGCACCAGCGGGGCGGCCACCACGAGCACCGCGACGGTCCCGCCGAGGACGAGCAGCGTGAGGCCCAGCAGCCGCTGGGTGTAGGCGATCCCCTGCTCGAGCCCGTCCTTCAAGGCCCGGACGAGGAGGGGCACGATGACGCTGGTGAGGATGCCGCCGAGGAGCAGCTCGTACACGATGTTGGGGGCGGTGTTGGCGACGTTGAAGGCGTCCCCGACGTCGAGGACCCCGAGCGCGGCGGCGAGGACGGCGGTGCGCAGGAAGCCGGTGGCGCGGGAGGCGACCGTCCCGACGGCCATCGTGCGGGTCGAGCTGAGCAGGCTCACCGGCGGCTGCGGACCGCGCGGCGGACGATGCGCGCGCCGGCTGCCACGAACAGCACGCCGAGCGCCCCGGCGGTCACCGCGAGGGCGAGCCGGCCGAACCGGGTCGAGCGGACGATGATCTCGGCCTCCGGCCCGAACGCCTTGCCGTTGCGGTCGATGAGCTGCGCGAACACCACGAACTGACCGGACCGCTGGGCCTGCGCCTTGACGCCGGCCTGCACCGCATGGCCCGGGGTGACCTCCACGATGCCGGTCTCGGCGGCGGACAGCGTCGCGGTCTTGGACGTGAAGCGGACCCGGAGGTCGACAGGGACGTCGAGGGTGTTCTCGATGCTCACCTGAAGCGTCCCCTTGCTGGAGGTCAGCAGCGCCCGCCCGCCGCGGACGACGATCTTGTCGCGGAGCCGGTTGACCTCGCGGTGCAGGTCGGACGCTCGTTCGCGGCCCAGCGAGGCGTCGGCTCGCCACGCGCTGGACTCGGCGCGGGCGACGGCCTGGCGCAGCCGCTGCTTCATCTTGGCCACGTTGTCGCGGATGGCCGGGTCCTGCTTGTCGGACAGCACGGCCGTGGTGAGCTGCTCGATGACGTCCCGGTCGGTGGCGATCCCGGCCAGGAAGCTGGGGGACAGCTGGCCGGCGGTGTCGGTGCGGGGGTTGCCGCGGTCGGCCGGCTCCCGGGTCGAGGTGTCGGGGCGCCCGGCGCACTGCTCGACCCCGCGCGCGGCGGCTGTCAGCGTCACGGGGCACAGCCACGGCACCCGACCGAGGTCCCGCAGGTTGGCGGTCAGCGCGCGCAGCGACGCCGAGGCGCGGCGATCGGGGGCGATGAGCAGCGTGCGGAAGCTGCTCGGCCGTTCGGCCGCCAGCACGACCGTCTCGGCCAGGAACCGCTGCTCGGCCAAGCGCGGGCCGAGCCCCAGCGGGTCGGACCCGGTGACCAGGTGAGACAGCTCGCTGTCGGCGACCAGCCCGTCCAGCTCGCTGCCGGTGGCGGTGGTCGTGAACACGGTGCGGGTGTTCGGGGCGCGGTTCGGCTCGGTGTCCGGCTGTCCGTACGCCGACTCGTCGAGCACGATCGCGCCGGCACCGCCCCGGGCCAGCGCGTCGGCACCGCTCTGGCTGACCGGACCCGCGGGCGGCCAGGCGACGGTGTCGACCGTCGGGGTCGTGAGCAGGTCCGCGATCGTGGTGTGCGCCAGGGAGGTGGCGAGCGCGAGGTCGTCGCGACCGCCGGCTGTCCGGGTGAGCGCCGTGACGTCCGGGTCGGCGTAGGGCAGCGCGAGCACCTGCTGGGCCTGTGCGGCCCGGCGCACCGAGGCCAGCCAGGAGGTGGCGTTGGCCGTGCCGACGCCCGGGGTCCCGCCCTTCACCTTGTACGGCTTGGTCATCGTGCTCGCGGCGACGAGCAGGTCCGGGTCGACGGCGAGCGTGACCGGGGTGGGCTCGCAGCGCGTGGGCGCAGGGTCTGGAGCGACCCGCGTACCCGGCCCGACGGCGCCCCGGCCGCACTCGCTGGTGGCGGCCGCCAGCGCGCCGTTGACCCAGGCTCCGAGCGGGCCGGCCGGCGCGAACAGGCCCGCGAGGTCGTCGTTGAGCAACGTCGCGTCGATGCCCTGGTGCGGCTCGTCGACGACCGGCAGCGCGACGGCGACCCGGACCGGGTTCACGTGGTCCGGGAAGTACGGCAGCCAGGTCGGCGCGAGTCCGAGCGTGTCGGTGCCGCCGCTGCCGGTGTCGCCGCGGGCCTCCACGTCGAGCGGGTACGCCCCGACGCTCCGCAGGTCGAGCGCGTCGGTGGTGGTCCGCAGGTCGAACCCGACCGAGGCCCCGGGGGCGAGCTCGGTGACGGCCGGCCGCGTGATCGTGCTCCGCACGGGGCTGGTCAGCGGCCGGTCGTTGTCGGCGTCGTGCAGGTCCCCGCGGAACTGCACGACCTGGCCCAGCCGCAGCCGGACCGTGATGTTGGTGATCGGCCCGCTGCCGAGGTTCTTCACGACCCCGGTCACCTGGATCGCCTTGTGCGGCTCGGGGGCCCGCGGCAGCAGCTGGGTGACGACCACCTGCAACGGCGCCTCCGGCGGGGCGGTCGGGCTCGGCGTCGAGTCGGCCTGGGCCACCTGAGGGAGCGCCGCCAGGGCGCCGGCGGCGAGCAGCGCGCCGAGTCGTGCCACGGGTCGTCTCACGGCCTGCTCACGCCGTCTCGGCGAGCAGGTCCGGGACCTTCTGCAGCAGTCGCCGCTCGTCGGCGTAGGCCAGCTTCGCGGCCAGCTCCGCGATCGGCACCCACGCCACCTCGGAGACCTCGATGTCCTCGTCCGACAGCCCGAGCCCGTGCACCGGGTCGGTCGCCACCAGCAGGTAGTGGTGCACCGTCTTGTGGACCCGCCGGTCCTCGGCGACGAACCAGAAGTCGATCGTGCCGAGCTTGCCGATGACCTCGCCGAGGATGCCGGTCTCCTCCTGCACCTCGCGGACGGCGGTCTGCGGCTCGGTCTCGCCGGCCTCGACATGCCCCTTGGGCAGCGACCAGAGCAGCCGGCCGCGCCGGTCGAGCCGCCCGATGAGGGCGCCGTGCGCGTTCGGGCCGCGCCGGTCCAGCACCAGGCCGCCGGCGCTCGTCTCGTCCACCCGACGCAGCGGACGGCGCGGCGGGGTCGGGACGGGAGGCATGCGGTCAGCGTACGGCGATCCCCCCACCCCGGTGATCCACGGAACCGGAACGGGTGGCGTCGCCGACTCCCGCGCCCTGGCCCGTTCCGTGGATCAGGGGAAACGGGGTTGGCGCCGGCGCCTAGGCTTTCCTCCTGTGTCCCGTCCGCCGTCCGCTGCCCGCCCGCTGAGCGACCTCCAGAGCAACGCCGTGCGCGAGCTCGTCCAGCGCTCCCCCGTCCTGGTCGAGCTCGGTGAGCGGTTCGCCGCCGCCGGCCACACCGTCCACCTCGTGGGTGGCTCGGTGCGGGACGCGCTGCTGGGCCGGCTCGGTGACGACCTCGACCTGACGACCGACGCGCACCCCGAGGCGGTCCAGGCGCTCGTCGAGGGCTGGGCCGACACCACCTGGGACGCCGGCATCGCCTTCGGCACGGTGGGGCTCCAGAAGCGCGGCACCCGCATCGAGATCACGACCTACCGCGCGGAGGCGTACGAGCGTGGCTCCCGCAAGCCCACCGTGGCCTTCGGTACCAGCCTCGCCGAGGACCTGCTGCGCCGGGACTTCGCGCTCAACGCGATGGCGCTCGCGCTCCCTGACTGGCGCTCCCCCGCGGCGTTCGTCGACCTCTTCGGCGGCATGGAGGACCTCGCTGCGGGGGTGATCCGGACTCCCGGCAAGCCGGAGGACTCCTTCGACGACGACCCGCTGCGGATGCTCCGGGCCGCCCGGTTCGCCTCCCAGCTCGGCTTCGCGGTCGCCCCCGAGGTGGTCGCGGCGATGACCGACCGCGCGTCCCGGATCGAGATCGTGAGCGCCGAGCGGATCCGCGGCGAGCTCGAGAAGCTGATCCTGGGCGCCTACCCCCGGCGCGGCCTCACCCTGCTCGTCGACACCGGCCTGGCCGCGTACGTGCTTCCGGAGCTCCCTGCCCTGCAGCTCGAGATCGACGAGCACCACCAGCACAAGGACGTGTACGAACACACGCTGCAGGTCCTGGAGCGCGCCATCGCTCTTGAGGACGAGCCCGACCTCACGCTCCGGTTGGCGGCGCTGCTGCACGACATCGGCAAGCCTGCCACCCGACGGCTCGAAGCCGGTGGTGGCGTGTCGTTCCACCACCACGAGGTCAAGGGCGCGCA
>JBKJVH010000160.1:0-29685 GCA_046590985.1 Mycobacteriales bacterium | reverse complement strand
CCGAGGAAGTGCCACATCGCGATCCGGCCCTGCATGGCGGCCACCGACGCGAGCGCCAGGACCCCGGTGACGTCCCCCGCGGCATAGATCCCGTCCGCCGTCGTGCGCGACACCCGATCGACCTTGATGAAGCCTCCCGCGTCGACGAGCACACCCGCCTCGGCCAGCCCCAGGTCCTCGGTGTTGGGCACCGACCCGACCGTCATCAGGCAGTGGGAGGCGGCCACCGACGACCCGTCGACCAGTCGGACGACGACCCCGTCGGTGGTGCGGTCGACCCCGGCGGCCCGACCCCGAAGCACGCGCATCCCGCGGCGGACGAAGACCTGCTGGAGCTGCTCGGCGGCATCCGGGTCCTCCGACGGCAGCACCCGGTCCCGAGAGGAGACCAAGGTCACCTGGCACCCCATGGCGAGGTAGGCCGACGCGAACTCCGCGCCGGTCACCCCCGAGCCGACGACGACCAGGTGCTCCGGAAGCGCCTTGAGGTCATAGAGCTGGCGCCAGTCCAGGATCCGCTCACCATCGGGCATGGCGCCCTCGAGCATGCGCGGCCGGGCCCCGGTCGCGAGCAGCACCACGTCCGCTGCCAGGATCTCCGAGCCGACCTGAACCTTGCGCCCCGGGAGCACCCGCGCGGGGCCGTGCAGCAGGGAGACGCCCTCCCTGACGAGCCTGGCAGCGATGTCGCCGGACTGCGCGAGCGCCAGCGCCTTCACGCGGGCGTGCACCTCGGCGACCTGCGCGGTGACGGTGCCGTCGGTGTGCACCCCGACCCGGTCGGCGTGGGACAGCTGCGTCATCGCCTCGCTGGTCGCGATGAAGGTCTTGGACGGCACGCAGTCGGCGAGCACGCACATCCCGCCGATCCCGTCACGGTCCGCGAGGGTCACCTCGGCCCCGAGCTGTACGGCCACGAGCGCCGCCTCGTAGCCTGCTGGGCCTCCACCGATGATGGCGATGCGTGTCACGTGTCCAGTGTCCCAGAGCGCTGGGTAGGGTCTGGCACATGGCGCTCTACGCAGCGTACGGATCGAACCTGGACCCGGCGCAGATGCACGAGCGGTGCCCCCACTCCCCGGTGGCCGGCGCCGGCTGGGTTGAGGGCTGGCGCCTGACGTTCGGCGGTGAGGACCTCGGCTGGGAGGGGTCCCTGGCGACGATCGTCGAGGAGGCCGGCGAGCACGTCTACGTCGGGCTCTACGACGTCTCACCGCAGGACGAGCGGCTCCTCGACGCCTGGGAGGGCGCCGACAACGGCCTGTACCGAAAGGTCCGGGTCCGGGTCGCGTCCCTCGACGGCGACAAGCTGGCCTGGACCTACGTGCTGGACGGCTTCGAGGGCGGCCTCCCGGGGGCGCGCTACCTCGGGGTCCTCGCCGATGCCGCAGAGCAGGCCGGGGCACCGGACGACTACGTGCTGGCGCTCCGCACCAGGCCCTGCAGGTCTGCCGGTTCCTGAGCAGCAGGCTGCTCGGACACCACCACCGCCACCGCCACGACCGTGATGAGCCCGCCGACCACACTCGTGGCCGTGAGCTTCTCGTCCCGCACGAGCGCCCCGAGCACCACGGCCACGACCGGGTTGACGTAGGCGTACGTCGACACCCGGCTCACCGGTGCGGTCCCGAGAAGCCAGGAGTAGGCGGTGAAGGCCACCACCGAGCCGAACACCACCAGGTAGGCGAGCGCGAGGTAGGACGATGCCGGCGGTGCGTGCGAGGGCAGGTGCTCGCCGCGAGCCAGGCCGGCGACGGCGAGCCCCACCGCGCCGCCGAGCATCTCCGCCAGCGTGGTCACGAGCGGGTCCTTCGGCAGCGCGACCCGCGCTGAGATCACCGAACCGATCGACCAGCTCAGGCTGCCGAACAGCACCAGCACCGCGTAGCCCAGCGGGACGCCGGCCGGCCGCGTACCAGGCAGCAGGAGCACCCCGAGACCGACGAAGCCGATCCCGACGCCGGTGAGCGTGCGGGCGCTGGGGCGGTCGCGCAGGAAGGTACGCAGCAGCACGACGTAGAGCGGCACCACCGCAATGATGAGGGCCGTCAGCCCCGACGGCAGGCCGTGCGCCTCCGCGATCGTGACGCCGCCGTTCCCGCCCAGCAGCAGCAGCAGCCCGATGCCGGCGCCGTTCAGCCAGGCCCGACGCGACGCCCGGAAAGCCGCCCGCCCGCGCCTGAGAAGGACGAACAGGGCGACCAGCCCCGACGCCATCACGAACCGGCTGGCGGCGGTCAGCAGCGGCGGCAGGCCAGTGACGACGTAGGTGATCGCCAAGTAGGTCGAGCCCCAGACGACGTACACCAGACCGAGGGCAGTCCAGGTCTTCCACGGGGCAGGGGTCACGCCACCACCCTCTCAGGTGCGGCCAGTGGTTTGCTCTGCCGATGACAGACATGGCAGGGAAGACCTGCATCGTGACCGGCGCGAGTGCCGGCATCGGCTCGGCAACCGCGCTGGGGCTGGCCCGTCGGGGCGCGACGCTCGCGCTCGTAGGTCGGGACACGACCCGGCTGCAGCAGGCCGCCGCCGCCTGCACAGCCGCCGGGTCTCCGGCCGTGCACACCTACGTCGCGGACTTCGCGGTGCTCGACCAGGTGCGCTCCCTCGCGACCACGCTGCTGGAGGACCTGCCGAGGATCGATGTGCTCATCAACAACGCGGCCCTGGTCCTGCAGCACCGCCAGGAGACCGTCGACGGCTACGAGAAGGTCTTCGCCGTCAACCACCTGGCGCCCTACCTGCTGACCCGGCTGCTGCTCGACCGGCTGGTCGCGTCGGCACCGTCCCGCATCGTCAACGTCGCCTCCGACGCCCACACCTTCGGGGCGATGGAGCCCGACGACTACATGAGCACCCGGACCTACAAACCCCTCAAGGTGTACGGCCGCAGCAAGCTCGCGAACATCCTGTTCACCGTCGAGCTGGCCGCGCGCCTCGCGGACACCGGCGTCACCGTCAACTGCTTGCACCCCGGGTTCGTGTCGACGTCGCTGGCCCGTGACAACAAGCTCGGCTCGCTGTTCCTGAAGCTGGCAAGGCCGTTCATCAAGAGCCCGGCCGACGGCGCGGAGACGACGTTGCAGCTCGCCTGCGACCCGGTGTCGACGATGGGCGAGTACTACGCGAACGGAAAGGTCCACGAGACCAAGGACTACGCCCGGGACCCCGCGATGGCCCTGCGGTTGTGGACCGACAGCGCGCAGCTGGTGGGGTTGGACTAGGCGTCGAGAGCCTTCTGCGCCCGCTGCAGCTGCACGACCACCGACCAGGTGACCTCATCCACGGGCCGGTCACCGTTGACCTGGATCAGCTGCTCGCGCTCGCGGTAGTAGTCGAGCAGCGGCCAGGTGCTCTCCTCGTACACCGCCAGCCGGCGTTCGACCACCTCGCGGGTGTCGTCGGCGCGACCACTGGTCTTGCCACGCTCGACGATCCGCTCGATGAGCGCCTCGCGGGCCACCTCCAGGTACACCGCGAGCTGCACGGAGACCCCGAGGTCCTTCGCCACGCCGTACGCTGCCTTGGCCTGCTCGACGTTGCGCGGGAACCCGTCCAGGACGTAACCGCCGGCCTCGGCGGCCGCGACGACCGGCTTGCGCAGCATGTCCAGGACCAGGCTGTCCGGGACCAGGTCCCCGCGAGCCATGTAGGACTTGGCCGTGTTCCCGATGGCGGTCTCCTTGGCCACGTGCGAGCGAAGCAGGTCACCGCTGGAGATGTGGACCAGTCCGAACTGCTTGGCGATCCGCTCAGCCTGCGTTCCCTTGCCGGCGCCGGGGGCGCCGATCAGCAGCAGTCGCATGGGGGTCACCTCTGGGTCTGTTTCGGGGGCACAGCCTCTCATGCTCAGGTGTAGCTGACCTTCACGGTGTCGCTGACCGCGCGCGACTGGCAAGCCAGCCGCCAGCCCTCGTCAAGGTCCTGCTGCTCCAGGACCGAGTTGTTCTCCATCTCCACCTCGCCCTCGATGAGCGTCACCCCGCACGCGCTGCAGGCGCCCTCGCGGCAGGAGTAGGGGGCGTCGAGTCCCTTGTCCAGGAGAAAGTCGAGCAGCTTCATGCTCTTCGGCCAGGCGAGCTCGTGGGTCTCACCATCGAGCGCCACGACGAGGGCCGTCGTCGACTCGCCCGCCACTGGTGCGACCGCCTCGACCTCCGTCCACGGGTCACCCGCGAGGGAGGTGAACCGCTCCACGTGGATCCGGTCCCTCGGGACCCCGAGCTCCTTCAGGGCATCAGCCGCGCAGTCCATGAAGGGGGCCGGGCCGCAGATGAACGCCTCCGCGTGCGCCCACGCACGGACGATCTCCTGGAGCGGCCGCAGCGAAGGCAGCCCCTGCACCGTCTCGAGCCAGTGCAGCACCACCAGCCGCTCCGGGTGGGCCGCCACGAGCGCCCGGAGCTCGGCGTGAAAGATGACCGACTGCTCGTCGCGGTTTGCGTAGACGAGCAGCATCTTGCCGGTCCCGCCGGCCAGGCAGGACTTGATGATGCTCATGACCGGGGTGACCCCGCTCCCGCCGGCGAGCAGCAGCAGGTCGGTGTCCAAGCCCCTCGGCGTGAACGTGCCCGAGGGTGCCAGCACGTCGAGCTCATGCCCGGCGAGCACCTCGTCGCAGACCCAGTTCGACCCGCGGCCGTCCTTGACCCGCTTGACGGTGACCTTCAGGTGCTCATCCACGCCGGGCGCGCTCGACAGGGAGTAGCAGCGGGCCACGACTCCGTCGCCGTGCGGCAGCCGCAACGTCAGGAACTGACCCGGCTTGTACGCCATCCCAGCGGGCGTCTCGAAGACGAGCGAGTGCGCGTCCCCGGTCTCTTGGACGACCTCGAGGACCTTGAGTCGGAGCTTCTCAGAGCTCACCGGCCACCTCGAGAGCGCCGGTCAGGACCGCGTCGCGGATGGTGTCGGACAGCGCAGGACAGGTGTCCCCCACGGCCAGCTCCGGCCGCAACGGGCAGGCCGAGCTGTCGACCTCCCACTGGATCGACGTCTGGGCCGCGCTGTTCTTGGAGACCTGGACGGTGGTGCCGCACCGACCGCACTGAAGCGCTTGCATCAGGCGTCGGCACTGGCCTTGGCCGCGGCCTTCTCGACGAGCTCCTTCTGCCAGAAGTCCACCGCCTTCGTGGTGTCGATCTCGAACTCGAAGCGCTGCACCATCTCTGGTGCGATGTCCGCGACGTCGACGTAGAACTGCTCGTACCAGCGGCGTAGCTGGTAGACCGGCCCGTCCTCCTCGCACAGCAAGGGGTTGTCGATCCGGGTCTTGTTCTTCCAGATCTTGACGTCCTCGAGGAACCCGGATCCGATGCTCTCGAGCATCTTCCCCGCGATCTTGTCATTGAGAGCGTCGTCCCACTCCGGGTTCTTCTTCATCACCATGCCGTAGTTGAGCATGAAGCTGTTGTTGGTGATCGGGTAGTGGCAGGTGATGAGGACGGTCTCGAACGTCAGCTCCCCGTACTTCGTCCAGAGCTTGTCGACGAGGTAGCTCGGACCCCAGTAGGTCGCGTCCGAGACGGTCGGCTGGTCCTCGGCGACGCCGATCTCGATGGGCAGGCCGGTGGCCGCCAGCTCGTGCGTGGTGCCGGAGAAGTACTGGGTGCAGACGTGTCCCTCGAAGACGTTCTTGAAGTACGTCGGCAGGCCCTTGTGGATGTAGTAGAAGTGCGCCATGTCGACCATGTTGTCGATGACCTCACGGCAGTGGCTGCTGCCGACGAGCGTCCGGTCCCACACCCAGTCGGTCCACTCACCGTCAGCGAAGCCCTCGATCGTGGGGATCGTCACCTCGGCAGGCGGCGGGTTGCCCTCAGGGTCGTGCCACACGAACAGCTGGCCGTCCACGACCATGGTCTGCCAGGCGCGGGTGCGCGCCCGCGGTGGAATCCTTCGTGCGTAGGGGATCTGCTGGCACTTGCCGTCTCCACCCCATCGCCACGAGTGGAAGGGGCAGGCCACGTTGTCGCCCTCGACGGTCCCCTGACTGAGGTCCCCGCCCATGTGGCGGCAGTAGGAGTCGAGCACCTTGAGCTCACCCTCGGACGTCTTCCAGATCACGAGCTTGGTGCCGAAGGCCTCGAGCCCGTGCGGCTTGCCGTCGTCGTACTCGCGGGTCAGCCCGAGCAGGTGCCAGCCGCGAGCGAACCGCTCGCTCGCGTCGCTCGCCTCGATCATGCGGACGTCGCTCATGCAGTTCTCCTCGTGTGGCCTGCTGCCGTGGCGTGGAACCTCGCCACGAGCTCGTCCACGACGTGGACGATCTCCTGCTGACGCTGCTCGCCGACGTCGGCGAGCGCGAACGCCAACCGGTCGACGTGGTACTGGTGGACCTTGGCAAGAGCCTTGCGGCCCTTCGCGGTGGTGACGTAGTGGGACAACCGGCCGTCGGTGTCGCTCTGGTGCCTGGCGACGAACTGGTCGCTCTCGAGCGTCTGCAACGCCCGACTGGCCGTGGGCTGGCTGACGTCGGCGCTGAGCGCCAGGTCGGTCGCCGAGATGCGCGGCGAGTCCTCGATCAGGCTCAGGAAGCGCAGCCCGGTCTGGGTGATGCTGACGCCCGTCACCCGGACGGTGTCTGCATGCACCCGCGCAGAGCCCGACAAGCGGTAGAGGTCGTTCAGCGACCGTACGAGCTCGTCCAGGGGCACCCGAGAATGCTCACACAGATGTATTCAGTACGCAACTAGTTGGCGGAGACCAGCTCCTTGCCCAGGCGCTGCAGCTGGCGGGACCCACCACCCAGGGCGGCGTTGTTGCGCATCGTCCACAGCAGCCGCCGGTGCACCGGGTAGGTCGTGTCGGCCCCCAACCCGCCGTGCAGGTGCTGCACGACGTGCTCGATCCGCTCCGCCGCGTCAGTGGCCCACCAGGTCGCCACCCCGACCTCCTTGGCCGCCGGTCCCTTCCCCAGTGCCCAGACCGCCTGCCACAACGTGGCCCGCATCGCCTGCACGTCGCAGTACGCGTCGCCCAGCTGTTGCGAGGTTGCTTGGAACGTCGCGAGCGAGCGGCCGAACTGCTCCCGACCCGTGAGGTGCTGAGCCGCCTCGCGGACGCCGGCGTCGGCGATCCCCAGCTGCTGCGCGGCGAGACCCAGCCGGGCCGCGTCGAGGAGCCAGGCCGCCTCGACGGCGAGCGGCTCGACCTCCAACCCGGCAAGGTCCACGTCGAAGGCCAGTGAGTGGTTGGTCGTGACGACGGGCGCACCGGCCGGAGCAGCCGCCAGGAACACGCCCTCGTCGGTGACGACCACCAGGCCGTCCGCCTTCGACGACACCAACACGGTGTCCGTCAAGGTGAGCGCCGGGCCACTCAGGGAGGCAGCAAGCGCCAGGGTCCTGGTGCCGGCCGCGACGCCAGGCAGCCAGGCGGCGCGCTGCTCCGACGAGCCCTGGGCCACCGCGAGGGCCGCGATGCCGGTCTCCCACAGCGGAACCGGTGCGACGTACCGGCCTTGTTGCTCCAGCAGCAGGCACAGCTCGACGAGTCCGAGCCCCGCCCCGCCGACGTCCTCAGGCAGCGCGATGCCGACGAGCCCGGCGTCCGCCAGCTCCTTCCACAGCGCGCCGTCCGTTCGCGTCTCCGACACCTCGACGGCAGCGAGCTGGTCGTTGGAGGTGCGACCCTTGAAGATGTCCGAGGCAAGCCCCACCAGGGCCTGCTGGTCCGCGGTCATCAACGCGTGCCCCGGGGCATGCCTAGTCCAGTCGTGCAGATCAAGTCGCGCAGCACCTCGTTGACCCCTCCTCCGAACGTGTTCACGATCGCCCCGCGGGTGAGCACCTCGACACGGCCGTCGAGCACCGCACCGGCAGAGCCCTGACGCCGCATGCCGGCACTCCCCAGGAGCGCGAACAAGGTGCGACAGACGGCCGCATGGGTCTCGGTGCCGAACACCTTGGCGGCACTCGCATCGGCCACCGACACCGAGTCGGCAGCGACCGAACCGGTGAGCTCCCAGTTGAGCAAGCGCATCGCTTCCACCTGGGCGTAGGTCTTCGCGAGATCGGCCTGAACCAGGGGGTCGTCGGCAATGCCGGTCTCCACACACCAGCCGCGCACCAGGTCCCAGAGCGCCTCGGTGCGGCCGCTGAACGCCGCCAAGCCGACCCGTTCGTGGTTGAGCTGTGACGTCAGCAGCCGCCAGCCGCCGTTGACCTCACCGATCACGCTGTCGAGCGGGACCCGGACGTTGTCGTAGAACGTCGTGGAGGTGGTGTTGCCCCCGACCGTGTGCAGCGGCGTCCAGGAGAACCCGTCGGCGTTCGTCGGGCAGACCAGGATCGAGATGCCCTTGTGCTTGGGCGCTTCCGGGTCGGTACGCACGGCCAGCCAGATGTAGTCGGAGTGTCCCGCGCCGGATGTGTAGACCTTGTTCCCGTCGATCACCCACTCGTCGTCCTGCAGCACCGCCTTGGTCCGGAGCGAGGCCAGGTCCGTACCCGAGCCGGGCTCGGTGTAGCCGATCGCCCAGACCTCTTCACCGGCCAAGATCCCCGGCAGGTAACGGGCCTTCTGCTCCGCCGTTCCGAAGGCCATCAACGTCGGACCGACCGTGTTGACGGTCACGAAGGGGAAGGGCGCCCCGGCTCGCTGGACCTCGGTGAACAAGATCAGCTGCTCGAAAGGACCGGCGCCGCCGCCGCCGTACTCCTTGGGCCAGCCCAGACCCAGCCAGCCGTCGCTGCCGAGCTGCTTCACCAGCGCGCGCCACAGCTCCGGATTGTCGCCCTCGCCCCCGAGGCCGCGCCGGACGTCCGGGGTCAGCATGTCCGCGAAGTACGCCCGCAGCTCCTGCTGCAGGGCCAGCTGCTCGTCGGTCAGCTCCATGTGCTGCATACCCCGCACGGTAGCCGAGCGACCAAGCGCTTGCTAGGTTGAGGCTCGTGAGCATCAGTGACGGACGCGTCGTCATCGTGACGGGCGCGGGACAGGGAATCGGTCGGGCACACGCGCTGGCCTTCGGCGCCGAGGGGGCTCGGGTCGTCGTGAACGACGTCGGACCGGCCGCCGAAGACGTCGCTGCCGAGGTCCGCGCCGCCGGCGGCGACGCGGTGGCCTCCCTCGGAGACGTGAGTGACTGGACCTACGGCCAGGAGCTCGTGCGGACCGCGGTTGACGCGTACGGGCAGCTGGACGCCCTGGTCAACAACGCCGGCCTCGTACGGGACCGGATGCTGGTCAACATGTCCGAGGAGGAGTGGGACCTCGTCCTGCGGGTGGACCTGAAGGGGCACTTCGTCCCGATGCGCCACGCTGCGGCCTATTGGCGCGAGCAGTCCAAGGCGGGCTCGCCTGTCCAAGCGCGCGTGGTCAACACCTCCTCCGGCGCCGGCCTCATGGGCAGTGTCGGTCAGGGCAACTACTCCGCAGCCAAGGCCGGCGTCACCGCCATGACGCAGGTGGCCGCTGCCGAGTTCGGCCGCTTCGGCGTGAAGCTCAACGTCATCGCCCCCGCGGCAAGGACGCCGATGACCGAAGTGGTGTTCGCACAGACGATGGCCAAGCCGGAGACCGGGTTCGACCCGATGGCCCCCGAGAACGTCTCGCCGCTGGTCGTCTGGCTGGCGAGCGCGGACTGCGACGTGAGCGGTCGCGTGTTCGAGGTCGAGGCCGGCATCATCAGCCCCGCCGACGGCTGGCAGCACGGACCCCGCGAGGACCGCGGCGCGCGCTGGCCGGTGGCCGAGGTCGGCCCCGCGGTCCGTCGACTGCTCGAGAAGGCGCCCGCGCCCGTCCCCGTCTACGGAGCATGATCACACCCCCCGAAGCCACGCGCTTCGCTCACGCCTCCGCGGGGACCCCGTGAACTTCCGGGGAGAGGTGCGAAGCTGGCTGGCCGAGCACCTCACGGGCGAGTTCGCCCCCCTGATCGGCACCGGCGGTCCGGGGCGTGAGCACGAGAACGTCGCCCTCCGCGGCCGCTGGGAGCAGGAGCTCGCCGGGGGCGGCTGGATCGGTCTTGCCTGGCCCAAGGAGGTCGGCGGCCGGGGTGCCTCTATCGAGGACCAGGTCACGTTCTACGAGGAGTACGCGAGAGCCGGCGGCCCCGCGCGCATCAACCACATGGGCGAACAGCTCGCCGGTCCGACCATCATCGCGTTCGGCACGCAGGAGCAGAAAGACCGCTTCCTGCCAGGGATTCTCGCCGGCACCGAGCTGTGGTGCCAGGGGTACTCCGAGCCCAACGCGGGGTCCGATCTCGCCGGCGTCCGCACCAAGGCCTGGCTCGAAGACGGCCAGTGGCACGTCACCGGCCAGAAGGTCTGGACGTCCCTGGCCCACCTGGCCCACTGGTGCTTCGTCATCGCCCGCACCGACCCCGAGTCCAGCAAGCACAAGGGGCTGTCGTTCCTGCTCGTCCCGATGGCCCAGCCGACCATCGAGGTCCGGCCGATCATCCAGCTGACGGGGACGAGCGAGTTCAACGAGGTCTTCTTCGACGATGCTGTGACTGCTGCGGACAACGTCGTGGGAGAACCCGGTCAGGGGTGGCGCGTGGCGATGGGGCTGCTGGCCTTCGAGCGCGGCGTCTCGACGCTCGGGCAGCAGGTCGGCTTCACCCGCGAGTACGCCCAGGTGCTTGAGCTCGCCCGCAGCAACGGCAGCTTCGCCCGCCTCGAGGACGAGCTGGTCGAGGCCTGGTCGTCGCTGCAGGTCCTGAGGCATCAGGCCCTCCGGACGCTGTCGTCCGACGCGGCCACGAGCACCGGGGTCGAGGCCAACGTCAACAAGCTGCTGTGGGCACCGTGGCACAAGAAGCTGGGCGAGCTCGCCATGAAGGTCACCGGGCCGTCGGCGATGCTCACCGACGGCGAGCTCACCCCGCTGCAGAACCTCTTCCTGTTCACGCGCTCCGACACGATCTACGGCGGCAGCAGCGAGATCCAGCGCAACGTCATCGCCGAACGGCTGTGGAAGCTCCCCCGCGACACCTGGACCGCGAGTGGCTGAGCTCGACGACCTCCGGGCCGCCACCCGCGACGCCCTCACCGACAACGCTCCGGTGCGCTCCAACCTGGAGGACAACGCGGCGATCTGGAAGCGGCTGTCGGCCGACATGGGACTGACCTCCCTGCCCGTCGAGGCACCGCTGTCCTGGACCACGACGGTCCTCGAGGAGACCGGCCGCGTCCTGTTGCGCGCGCCCTTCCTCCCGACCGTGGTGGCCGCGGCGGCGCTGAGCGCCGTCGGCGACGAGCAGCACCTCGCCGGCCTGTCCGACGGCTCGATCACCGCTGCCCTCGCGCTGGACGGCCTCGACATCGTTCCGCACGCCTCCGAGGCGTCGCTGCTCCTCGTCGCTCGTGACGGGGAGCTCTTCGCCGTCGACGACTTCTCCGTCGAGCCGCTTGAGACCCTTGACCAGACCCGGCCCGCAGGCCGCGTCACCGCCAGCACCGGCCGCAGCGTCGGAAGTGCCTCGCACGCAAGGGATCTGCTGCATCTCGCGATGGCCGCAGAGTCGGTGGGCGCCGCCCATCGGGTCCTCGAGCTGGTCGTCGAGCACCTCCTGGTCCGCAGCCAGTTCGGGCGCCCGCTCGGCTCCTTCCAGGCGCTGCGTCACCGGGTCGCAGACCTCACGGTGCTGGTCGAGGCCGCCACCTCGAGCACCTGGTACGCCGCCCAGGCCGCCGACGACTTTGCCGTCGCAGCCCCGCTGGCCCGGGCCCTCGCCACCGAGGCGTTCGTGACCGTCACCGGCGAGGCGATCCAGCTGTTCGGCGGGATCGGCTTCACGTGGGAGCACGACGCCCACCTGTACTTCAAGCGCGCGTGGACCACGGCGCTCAGCAGCGACCCGAAGGCCCTGAAGAAGCTGGCCTTCCAGAGGAGCAACACGTGAACAAGCGGATGACCGAGGACGAGGTCGTCGCCGAGCTCCGTTCGGGGATGACCATCGGGATCGGAGGGTGGGGATCGCGCCGGAAGCCGATGTCCCTGGTCCGGGCGATCCTGCGGTCGGACCTGAAGGACCTCACGATCGTGTCGTACGGCGGCCCCGACGTGGGCCTGCTGTGCGCGGCCGGCAAGGCGAAGAAGCTCGTCTACGGCTTCGTGTCGCTGGACTCGATCCCGCTGGAGCCGCACTTCCAGAACGCCCGCAAGGCCGGCGCCGTCGAGGTCCGCGAGTGGGACGAGGGGATGGTCCAGTGGGGCCTGTACGCAGCGTCCCTCAGGCTGCCCTTCCTGCCCACGAAGGCAGGACTGGGCAGTGACGTCATCACGTACGACCCCACGCTGAAGACGGTCGCAGATCCCTACGGGTCGGGCGATCTGCTCGCTGTTCCGGCGCTCCACCTCGACGCGGCCCTGGTACACCTGAACGTCGCCGACGAGCGGGGGAACGCCGCCTTCCACGGGCCGGACCTGTACTTCGACGACCTGTACTGCCAGGCCGCAGAGAAGGCCTACCTCTCGTGCGAACGGATCGTCCCCACCGACGAGCTCGGCGAGCTGACCCGCAGGCGCATCGCCCGGTGGATGGTCGCGGGTGTGGTGGAGGCACCGAACGGGGCGCACTTCACCAGCTGCGACCCGGACTACCCGCGCGACGAGGCCTTCCAGAAGGAGTACGCGACGGCCGCGAAGGACCCCGAGCTCTGGAGGGCGTTCGAGGAGCGGTTCCTGAGCGGCGACGAGGCTTCCTACCAGGAGGCCGTGAAGGCCTTCCACGCAGAGCGGAGCGCCGCATGACCGTCACCCGCGCAGAGGTGTGCGCGATCGCGTGCGCCGAGGCTTTCCGCGGCGACGGCGAGATCCTCGCCTCCCCGATGGCGCTGGTGCCCTCCCTGGGCGCCCGGCTCGCCCGCGAGACGTTCGAGCCCGACCTGCTGCTGTCCGACGGCGAGGCCTCGTTCGTCGCCGGCCCGTGGCGGCTCGGTGGACGCCCCCCGGCAACGGTCGAGGCGTGGATCCCATACCGGGCGATCTTCGACCTGGTCTGGAGCGGTCGCCGGCACGTCATGATGGGCGCCTCGCAGATCGACCGCTTCGGCAACCAGAACATCAGCTGCATCGGCGACTTCGCCAAGCCCAAGAACCAGCTCCTCGGCGTGCGCGGCGCCCCCGGGAACACCGTCAGCCACCCGACGTCGTACTGGGTCCCCAACCACTCGACCCGCGTGTTCGTCGAGAAGGTCGACATGGTCAGTGGTGTCGGCACCGACCGGGGGGTCGAGGTCCAGCTGCGCAAGGTGATCACCAACCTCGCGGTCATGGACCTGGGCGGCCCGGACGGCTGCATGCGGGTGGTCTCCGTGCACCCCGGCGTCACGGTCGAAGAGGTCCAGCAGGCGACCGGCTTCGCCTTGCACATCGACGAGGTCACGGAGTCTCGCCTGCCGACGGCGACAGAGCTCCAGCTGATCCGGGAGGTTCTGGACCCGAAGAACCTGCGCGACAAGGAAGTCGCGTGAAGACCCGCGCCACCGAGCTGTTCGGGGTGCAGCACCCGATCGTGCAGACCGGCATGGGCTGGGTGAGCGGCGCAGCCTTGACGGCGGCGACGGCCAACGCCGGCGGCCTGGGGATCCTGGCGGCCGCGGTGATGTCCTACGACGAGCTTGCCGTCGCCATCGCAGACACCAAGGCCAGGACGACCAACAACTTCGGGGTCAACCTGCGCGCCGACTCCCCTGAGGTCGTGCAGTGCATCGAGCTGATGGCACGCGAAGGCGTGAAGGTCGCGTCCTTCGCGCTCGCTCCCAAGCAGGACCTCATCAAGCGGTGCAAGGACCACGGCATGGTCGTGATGCCGTCGATCGGCGCGAAGCGGCACGCGGAGAAGGTCGCGGAGTGGGGCGTCGACGCGGTCATCGTGCAGGGCGGCGAGGGCGGTGGGCACACCGGCCAGGTCCCCACCACCGTGCTGCTGCCCCAGGTCGTCGACGCGGTCGACATCCCGGTCATCGCAGCGGGTGGGTTCTTCGACGGTCGAGGTCTGGTCGCCGCGCTCGCCTACGGCGCAGAGGGCATCGCCATGGGCACCCGGTTCCTGCTCACCTCCGACAGCCTGGTCGGCGATGCGGTCAAGCAGGTCTACCTCTCGAAGGGCGTTGCGGAGACGGTCGTCACGACCGAGGTCGACGGCGTGCCCCACCGGGTGCTCCGCACCGAGTTCGTCGAGCAGCTGCTCAAGAGCCGCGCGCTCACCCGCCTGACCCGCGCCGGCAAGAACGCGATCGCCTTCCAGAAGCTCAGCGGGACGCCGTGGAAGGACGTCCTCACCGAGGGCCTGGCGATGCGCAAGAACGCCGAGCTCTCGCTGTCGCAGCTCGTGATGGCGGCCAACACCCCCATGCTCCTCAAGGCGGCGATGGTCGACGGCCGGCCCGATCTGGGGGTCATGGCCAGTGGCCAGGTGGTCGGCCTGATCGATGACCTGCCCTCGTGCAAGGAGCTGATCGAGCGCATCATGGCCGAGGCCGAGACCACCCTGAAGAGGCTGCAGTGAACCCTCCTTCCTACGTCCCCGGGCACGGCCTGCTGACCGGCAAGGTCGTGGTCGTCACCGCTGCAGCCGGCACCGGCATTGGCTTCTCGACCGCGAAGCGCGCGTTGGAGGAGGGCGCCACGGTCGTCGTGTCCGACTGGCACGAGCGTCGGCTCGCGGAGACGGCGGAGAAACTCGGCGGGGTCCAGGCGGTCGTCTGCGACGTCACGCAGCAGGACCAGGTCGACCGGCTCGTCGCCGCGACCGTTGACGCCCACGGCCGGATCGACGTCATGGTCAACAACGCCGGCCTCGGCGGGACCGCTGACCTCGTCGACATGACCGACGAGCAGTGGCTCCGGGTGCTCGACGTGACCCTGAACGGCACCTTCCGCTGCACCCGCGCAGCCATGCAGCAGATGAAGACCCAGGGCCACGGCGTGATCGTCAACAACTCCTCCGTGATCGCCTGGCGAGCGCAGGACGGTCAGGCGCACTACGCCGCGGCAAAGGCCGGCGTCAACGCGCTCACCCGCACGGCAGGGGTCGAGGCAGCGAAGTTCGGCGTGCGCGTGAACGCGGTCTCCCCCTCCATCGCCATGCACCCGTTCCTCGCGAAGGTCACGACCGACGAGCTGCTCGCCGAGCTGTCGGCGAAGGAGGCCTTCGGTCGGCCCGCGGAGCCGTGGGAGATCGCCAACGTGATCGTGTTCCTCGCCAGCGACTACTCGTCCTACATGACGGGCGAGATCGTGTCCGTCAGCAGCCAGCACCCCTGAGGAGATCGCGTTGATCAACATCGAGCGTCACGACGACGGCGTCGTCGAGGTCGTGGTGGACCACCCGCCCGTCAACGCCCTGCCCGTACAGGGCTGGTTCGACCTGGCCGAAGCCATCTTGTCGGCCGGCAAGGACCTGACGACGCGAGCAGTGGTGCTGCGCGCCGAAGGCCGCGGGTTCAACGCCGGCGTCGACATCAAGGAGTTCCAGAAGGACAGCTCCTTCAACGCCCTGGTCGGCGCGAACCGCGGCTGCCACGCCGCGTTCGGGGCCTGCTACGAGTGCCCGGTGCCGGTCGTGACGGCTGTGCAGGGCTTCTGCCTCGGAGGCGGGATCGGGCTGGCCGGCAACAGCGACATCGTGATCGCCTCCGACGACGCGACGTTCGGACTGCCGGAGGTCGACCGGGGTGCCCTGGGCGCGGCCACCCACCTGTCCCGGCTGGTGCCGCTCCACAAGGCCCGGGCGATGGTGTACACGTCAGCGACAGCGACCGCGCAGGAGCTGCACGCCTTCGGCTCGGTGCTGCACGTCGTGCCTCGCGAGGAGCTCCGCGCGAAGGCGCTCGAGGTGGCCCACACCATCGCCTCGAAGGACCCCGTCGTGATGCGGATGGCCAAGGAGTCGCTGGCCGCCATCGACTTGTGGGACGTCCACAAGAGCTACCGCATCGAGCAGAGCTACACCTTCGAGCTGAACCTGCTCGGGGTCGCTGACAAGGTCCGGGAAGACTTCGGGAAGTGACCTCCGCCCAGGAGGAGATCCGCAACCTGCTCGGCGAGTACTGCCTGGTGATGGACGCCGGCGACTGGGCCGGCCTCGGCGCGCTGTTCACCCACGGCCGGATGACCGACGAGCACGGCGCCGTCATCGCCACGGGCTCAGCAGCGGTCGCGAAGCTCTACGGCTTCCTCGTACAGCTCCACGACGGGTCCCCGCGCACCCGGCACCTGGTCGCCTCCCCGGTGATCGAGGTGGACGGGGACAGCGCCGTGTGCCGCTCGTCGTTCCTGGTGCACCAGCAGGTCGGCGACGGTCCACTGCACGCTGTGGCGGCAGGCAGGTACCGGGACACGTTCGCTGTCGTGGACGGGCTCTGGAGCTTCACCGAACGGCAGTTCTTCCTCGACCAGAAGGGCGACATGAACCAGCACATGGTGCAGCGATGAGGTTCGACGGCAAGCGGGTGCTCGTCACCGGCGCAGCCTCCGGGGTGGGGAAAGCCACGGCCGCGCTGTTCGCGAAAGAAGGCGCCGAGGTGGTCGCACTCGACCGCACCGAAGGGCCGGGCATCCTGCAGATCGACCTCACGGACTCGCCGCGCGCGGCCGCGCTGGTCCGCGAGCAGGGGCCGTTCGACGTCGTGCTCAACATTGCCGGGATGGTCCGGCTCGAGCACCTGGCCGACATCAGCCTGGAGAGCTGGCAGCAGCAGCTCGACGTCAACCTCACCGCACCGTTCGTGGTGAGCCAGGCCGCCCTCCCCGGCCTCCTCGAGCGCAAGGGCAACATCGTCAACGTCGCCAGCGTCGCCGGGGTGCGGGGCCAGGCCTACTCCGCCGCCTACTGCGCCTCCAAGGCCGGCGTGCTGATGCTGACCAAAGCGATGGCTCTCGAGCTCTCGCAACGGGGTGTGCGAGTCAACTGCGTGTGCCCCGGGGGCGTGGACACCCCGCTCATCGCCGAGGCCGCACGCACCATGCCTGCCGACCTCGACGAGAAGCTCCTGCAGCGGCTCTACAACGTGATGCCGCCGGGCTTCTCCAAGCCGTGGGAGATCGCCGAGGCGATCGCCTACCTCGCCTCCGACGCGGCTCGTTCAGTCACCGGGACGGCGCTGTCCATCGACGGCGGCATCGTCTCGTGATCGGGCCGGCGGCATCCCTGGCCCGAGCCCTGACGGACGACCTGGCCTGAGGCGCCCGACCGCCAGCTGCGACAGCCGGCGGCCACGACTGCGCCGGTCATGGAGCACGGCCAGCTTCTTGACATAGGTCTCGACCACCCACAGGGACGTCGTACCGGCGCCGAAGACCGCGGCGTCACCAGCTTGGAGCAGGTGCTCGACGCCGTCTGCACCCGTCACCCGGACCGTGCCTTCCAGGATGTGGACCGACTCGTCGAACGGGCCGAACTCCCACCTGAAGCTGCCAGCTGTGCAGTCCCACAAGGCCAGCTGCGTCTTGTAGCCGTTCGAGCCGAGCGACTTCATCCGGGCGACCGGGCTGCCTTCCAGGATCCACTCAGGCCGGATCGGGCTCTCGAGAAGGTCGTCGTGAGTGGTCAGGGCCAGGGCGACGTCGCAGGGCATCCTCCATGATCGACCACATCTGCGCAGCCTTGAGGTGGCACGACCGCGAGGTCGCCTAGCCTCGCGGGCGTGACCATCACCGCGCGCGACGTTGACGAGGCCGCCGGCCGGCTCCTCGGGGTCACGGCCGTCACACCGCTCACCCGAAGCGAGCGGCTGTCCTCGCTGACCGGGGCGGAGGTGCTGCTGAAGCGCGAAGACCTTCAGGTGGTGCGGTCCTACAAGCTCCGCGGGGCCTACAACCTGATCGCGCAGGACCTCGAGCACGCCGCTCGCTCGGGAGTGGTCTGCGCCAGCGCCGGCAACCATGCTCAGGGCGTCGCCTGGGCGGCACACGCGTTCGGCCTCGAGGCCCGGATCTTCGTGCCCGCCACCACGCCGCGCCAGAAGCGCGACCGCATCGCGGTGCTCGGCGGCCAGCGCGCGCAGGTCGTCGTGCACGGGGAGACCTACGACGAGGCCTTCGCTGCAGCCCTCGAGCACGCCGCCCGAACTGGCGCTGTCCTCGTACCCGCCTTCGACGATCCCCGCACGATCGCAGGACAGGGGACGGTCGCCAGGGAGGTCGCGAGCCAGCTGGGCGGGGCGCCTGACCTCTTCGTGGCGCCCGTCGGCGGCGGCGGGCTGCTCGCCGGCTGCGCGACCTGGCTTGCGGCCCGCCACCCGCGCACGCAGGTCGTCGGGGCGGAGCCCCTGGGCGCCGCGAGCATGACCGCAGCGCTGGCCGCCGGCCAGCCCGTCGCCTTGGCTGAGCTCGACTCGTTCGTCGACGGCGCAGCCGTCCGCACCGTAGGAACCCACACCTTTCCACTGGTGCGCGACCACGCGGCTGAGGTCGTCACGGTTCACGAGGGAGCGCTCTGCACGGAGATGCTCGCGCTCTACCAGTCCGACGGCATCATCGCGGAGCCGGCCGGCGCCCTGGCTACCGCGGCCCTGCCACGGCTGGTGACTCCGGGCAGCACCGTGGTGTGCGTGCTGTCCGGCGGCAACAACGACATCAGCCGGTACGCCGAGATCCTCGAGAGATCCCTTGTCCACCAAGGCTTGAAGCACTACTTCCTGGTGGAGTTCCCCCAGGAGCCCGGGGCGCTCCGACGGTTCCTGTCGGAAGTCCTGGGCCCCGACGACGACATCGCGCTGTTCGAGTACATCAAGCGCAACAACCGGGAGACCGGGCCGGCGCTGGTCGGGTTGGAGCTGGCGAGGGCTGCCGACTTCGGGCCGCTGCAGGCCCGCATGGCCGCGTCCCCGATGACCTGCACCCTCATCGAACCCGACGACCCGCTGTTCCGCTTCGTGCTCTGATCACGCGAACCGCACCTCGGAGACCACCGAGCGCGGCTCTGCCAGGACATGACCCCGTTCGCAGACGAGCGCCGCGTGCACGGGAGCCCCGCAGTCCCGGTGCCGGGTGACGACGGGGACCCCCCGTTCGTCGCACAGGTGGGTGTCCCCCCAGTCCTTCAGGGCAGCCAGCACCGGTTGCAGCTCGCGCCCGGCTGCGGTGAGCCGGTACTCCAGCCGGACTCGGGCCCCGGGCTCCTGGTACGGACGGGTCTCCAGCACGCCGGTCCCCACCAACGACCGCAACCGATCCGAGAGCACGGCGAGGGGAGCACCGGTGGCTGCCTGGATCTCGCTAAACCTCCGCACTCCGAGGGAGACCTCGCGAATCACGAGCAGCGACCACCGCTCCCCGACGACCTCGAGGGTGCGGGCGATCGAGCAGGTGCGGGCCATGACCTGAGTATGGACAACGAAGTCAGCGCCGTCTAGCGTCCTGGGCATGAAGTCCTGGGGACCAGCCCGCAGCAAGTCCGTCACGTGGCACGACCCGCTGGCCACCGCGGCCGCCGGCGCTGCGCTCTCGGGCCTGGACTACCTCACGGCCGTCGCGGAGCAGCGCCTACCGGCATCGCCCATCGGCGCGCTGCTCGGGTTCGGCATCACGCGCGTCAGCGACGGTGAGGTCGAGTTCACCTGCCTGCCGGATGAGTCCACGTACAACCCGATAGGCGTCGTCCACGGGGGCCTGGTGTGCACGCTGCTGGACTCGGTCACCGCCTGCGCCGTGCACAGCACGCTGCCGCTCGGAGTCGGGTACACCAGCCTCGACATCTCCGTCTCCTACCTGCGGCCCGTCACGTCCGACACCGGACTGCTGACGGCCCGCGGGTGGGTAACCCGCCGCGGTCGCCGCGCCGCCTTCGCCGAGGGCGAGGTCCGCAGCCCCGACGGCAAGGTGGTCGCCACCGCGAAGAGCACCTGCCTGGTCTTCTCCCGTTGAGGTCGATCCACCGGGCCTGGTGGGTCGCCGCAGTCACGTTCGTCGCCCTCATCGGAGCGGCCGGGTTCCGAGCAACGCCAGGCGTTCTGATCGTCCCCCTCCAGGACGAGTTCGGATGGAGCCGCGGCACCATCTCGCTCGCCGTGTCCGTCAACCTTCTGCTCTTCGGTCTCACCGCTCCCTTTGCTGCGGCGCTGATGGAGCGGTTCGGCATCCGGCGGGTCGTCGCGATCGCCCTCACGCTGGTGGCAACCGGGAGCGCCCTGACCACGCAGATGACGCAGAGCTGGCAGCTCGTCGCCTGTTGGGGCGTGCTGGTGGGCCTGGGCACCGGCTCGATGGCCCTGGTGTTCGGAGCCACTGTGGCGAACCGCTGGTTCGTCAGGCGCCGCGGCCTCATCGTCGGCATCCTCACCGCCGGTAGTGCCACCGGTCAGCTGATCTTCCTCCCGCTGCTGGCCGGCCTGGTCGACCGGCACGGCTGGCGCAGCGCATCCTGGACGGTCTCGCTGGCGGCGCTCGCGGTGGTGCCTTTCGTGCTGCTCCTGTTGCGCGAGCGACCGAGCGACCTGGGGCTGCTGCCCTATGGCGCAGTCGCGTTCACGCCACCGCCGGTCCAGACGGGATCGCCTGCTGCCGCGGCGATCAGATCCTTGCGAACGGCCTCCCACAGCGGCGCCTTCTGGCTGCTGGCCGGGGGCTTTGCCATCTGCGGAGCTACCACCAACGGACTCATCGGCACACACTTCATCCCGGCCGCCCACGACCACGGCCTGCCGTCCACCACGGCCGCCGGCCTGCTGGCGCTGGTCGGCGTCTTCGACATCATCGGCACGATCGGCTCCGGTTGGCTCAGCGACCGAGTCGACAGCCGCAAGCTCCTCTGGTGGTACTACGCCCTGCGCGGGCTGTCCTTGTTCGCGCTGCCCTCGCTGTTCGCGTCCTCGCTGCACCCGCACATGCTGGTGTTCGTGCTGTTCTACGGCCTGGACTGGGTGGCCACCGTGCCACCGACCGTCACCCTCTGCCGCGAGCTGTACGGCGACCAGGGCACGCTCGTGTTCGGCTGGGTGTTCGCAAGCCACCAGGTTGGCGCCGCCATCGCAGCTGCGGCGGCAGGAGCGCTGCGGACCTCCTTCGGCACCTACGACGCAGCCTGGTACGGCGCCGGGGCGCTATGCCTGATCGCTGCCGGCCTTTCGCTGTCGATCCCGAAGCCCGAAGCCGTGCAACCCCGACAGCTTGCCCTTGCCTGACTACCGCTCGACGCAGGTCGTGCCGGCGCGCGAGTAGATCGTCGGCGCGCACCGGTTGCAATGGATGCAGACGCCCTCATAGGTGGGTTCCCGCTGCCAGCGGTTGATGAGATCGGGCTCGCGAAGCAACGCCCGGGCCATGACCGCGAACGCGAAGCCCTCATCAAGCCCCCGCTGCACGGTCTCGAGCTTGTTGATCCCCCCGAGCAGCATCAAGGGCATGGTCAGCTCCTTGCGGAACAGTCGCGCCTGCTCGAGGAAGAACGCCTCCTCGAAGGGGTAGGTCGGCATGATCCGCTTGAGGAACACCTTGACGACCGGGGCCAAGGCCTTCGGCTGAGTCGCGACGAACTCCTCGAGGGGCACATCCCCCCGGAAGAAGTACATCCCGTTCAGGAGCGAGCTGCCACCGGTCAGCTGGATCGCGTCCAGGACACCGTCCTGCTCGAACAGCTTCGCGACCTCGAGGCTGTCCTCGATGCGCAGCCCCCTCTCCACGCCGTCCACCATGTTCAGCTTGGCCGTCACCGCGGCCCTGTCGCCGACCGCCGCGCGGACGGCCTGCAGCACCTCCCGGGGGAAGCGCGCCCGGTTCTCGACGCTGCCGCCGTACTCGTCCTTGCGCTTGTTGAGGTTGGGCGACAGGAAGGAGCTGAGCAGGTAGTTGTGCCCGACGTGCACCTCGAGGCAGTCGATCCCCGCGTCGACCGCCAGGGTGGCGGCCCGGGCGAAGTCGTGTCGCACCTGGATCAGGTCGGCACGAGAAGCCTTGGGCACCAGTCCTTTTGCGACGGGACTGAAGCGCCGGCTCGGAGCCAGCGACTTCGTCTTGTTCGACATCGCATCGGCCACCAGGCCGGCGTGACCGAGCTGGGCCGAGACCAGCGCTCCCTCGGCGTGCACCGCGTCGGCGAGCCGGGCAAGGTCCCGCTGCGTCTCCTGCGACACCACGAGGCAGTCCCGGAACACCCGTCCGGACGGCGACACGGCGCAGTAGGCGACCGTCGTCATCCCGACCCCGCCCGCGGCGACCTGACGGTGGAACTCGACGAGCTCGTCGGTGACCGCGCCCCGCCGGGTCCGCCCCTCGAAGGTGGCGGCCTTCACGATGCGGTTGCGCAGCGTCTTCGGTCCCAGCTGCGCCGCCTCGAAGGGCTTCACCGGTTCCGCAGCTCGTTCTTGGTGACCTTGCCGGTCGCATTCTTGGGCAGGGCTTCCACGATCTCCACCGACCTCGGCACCTTGTAGTTGGCGAGCAGCTCTCGACACCAGGCGGTGATCTCCTCAGGCGACACCGTCACTCCCGAGCGGAGCACGACGAAGGCCCTCCCGACCTCGCCCATGCGCTCGTCGGGCACCCCGATGACCGCCGCCTCGCTGACCCCTTCGTGCCGCACGAGGACCTGCTCGATCTCAGCGGGGTAGGCGTTGAAGCCACCCACCACGTACATGTCCTTGAGCCGGTCGGTGATGCGGAGGTTGCCCGCCTCGTCCATCACGCCGACGTCCCCGGTGTGCAGCCACCCGTCATCGTCGATCGCCTCCGCGGTCGCTTCCGGGTCCTCCCAGTAGCCGCTCATCACGCCATAGCCGCGGACCAGCACCTCCCCGGGCTGGCCGGTCTCGGCGGTCACGCGCACCTCGACGCCTTCGACTGCGCGACCACTGGTCAGCGAGATGACCTCGTCCGGATCGCCTGGCCTGCAGGCGGTTGCCAGTCCGCAGCACTCGGTCAGCCCGTAGGCGGTGATGACCTCCTCGAACCCGAGCTCGCTACGCATCCGGGCGATGAGAGCCTGCGGCACCACGGCTGCCCCCGTGACGGCGAGCCGGATCGGCGGCAACGTGCCAGGGTGCTCCAGCAGCGAGCTGTACAGCGTCGGAGGCCCGGGGATCACGTTGATGCGCTCGTCCGTGATCGTGCGGACCGCCTCGGCGACGTCGAAGACCTTGAGGGGCACACAGGTGGCCCGCTTGAGCAGGCAGGCGAGCAGACCGGCCTTGTAGCCGAAGGTGTGGAAGAACGGCGCCACGACCAACATCCGCTCGCCCTGACGTAGGCCGACCGTGTCGGCCCAGGTCCGGAAGATTCCGATGCTCTGGCCATGGGTGGCGACCGCGCCCTTCGGCTTCCCGGTCGTCCCGGAGGTGAAGATGATGTCGCTGGCGTCGGCTTCCGTCACCGCAGCAGCAGCCTTCTCGACGTCCGCTGCCTCGATGGTCCCGGCCTGCGCCAAGAAGGCCGGCAGCGCCGAGGTGCGGATGACGAGCAGCTCCGGACTTCCCAGCGCCAGCAGGGGATCGACGCCCAGCAGCTCGGTCAGGAACACGTCGTCCACGAACAGCGCAGCGACCGTTGTGCGCTCGAGCAGGTAGCGCGCCTCCTCGCCCTTGAAGCGGGTGTTCACCGGCACCAGGACCACCCCGATGCTGGACAGCCCCAGCCCCGCGATGATCCAGTCCGCCGTGTTCGGAGCCCACATCGCGACCCGGTCCCCGTGACCCAGCCCAGCGGCGAGCGCCGCGCGCGAGAAGGTCTGGCTGCGCGCGAGCAGCTCCGCGAAGGTCAGCCGCACCTCGGCAGTGACGACAGCCTCCCGCTCCGGCGTGTCGGCCGCTGCCGAACGCAGCACGGCGGGGATGGTGTCCATGCTGTCCCTTCTAGCAAGCGCTTGGTTGGCACAGTACGATCGCCGCTCGCCCATCGTCAAAGCGCGACGTCCAGGAGGGACCGGTATGGCGACCCCACTCGACCGTCGCGATGTCATCCTCGAGCGCGCCGCTGACCTGTTCGCCAAGCAGGGCGTCGCGGCAACGACCGTGCGCGAGATCGCCGAGGCGGTCGGGATCTTGTCCGGCAGCCTGTACCACCACTTCTCCTCCAAGGACGCCATCGTCGACGCGATCGTCGCGAGCTTCATGGACGACCTGGTCGCCCGCTACGACGCTGTGCTGGCCGCGAGCACGGACCCTGGCACGCGGTTGCGCGGGCTGGTGACGGCGTCGATCGCCACCTCCGCCGAGCACCCGCACGCGACGGAGATCTACCAGAACGACGCGCGCTACCTCCAGGCCGCCGACGGCCCGACGGTGGTGCGGGCGAACGCCCGCGCGGTCCGGACCGCCTGGATCAAGGTGCTGGAGGAGGGCGCCGCGGCCGGGGTGTTCCGCTGCGACGTCCCGGTGAAGGTGATCTACCCCCTGCTGCGCGACGGGCTGTGGCTCACGGCGAGCTGGTTCGTCCCCACGAAGGCCTATGGGTATGACGAGCTCGCCGCCGACTACGTCAAGGTCTTCGTCGAGGGCATCGGGCGATGAGACTTTCAGACCAAGCGCTTGCTTGGTAGGTTTCACGGGTGGACCTGAGCGAGACCGCAGCGGAGCAGGCCTTGCGCGCCGAGGCGCGCGACTGGCTGACCGGCAACGTGCCGCACGGTCTGTCCTCCGGCGACACGCGAGAAGGCTTCGCCGAGCACCTGCTGTGGGAGAAGCAGCTGCACGCAGCCCGCTGGGCCGTCGTCTCCTGGCCGGAGGAGTACGGCGGCCGCGGCGCGTCCGTCTGGGAGTGGCTCGCCTTCGAGGAGGAGTACTACCGTGCTGGAGGCCCGCAGCGGGTCACGCAGAACGGCATCTTCCTGCTCGCCCCGACGATCTTCGAGTTCGGCACCCAGGAGCAGCAGGACACCCTGCTGCCGCGCATGTCGGCTGCTGAGGACCTCTGGTGCCAGGGCTGGTCCGAACCCGGCAGCGGCAGCGACCTGGCCTCCCTGAAGAGCCGCGCGGACAAGGTCGACCGTGGCTGGAGGCTCAACGGCCAGAAGACCTGGACCACCCGCGGGGCCTTCAGCACCCACCTGTTCGGGCTGTTCCGCACCGACCCGGACTCGGAGCGTCACCACGGGCTCACCTACCTGCTGGTCCCGCTCGACACCCCGGGCGTGACCGTGCGCGGGTTCGCCCGGCTCGACGGCGACGAGGGCTTCGCCGAGGTGTTCTTCGACGACGCGTTCGTGCCGGACAGCGCCGTTCTCGGCGGCGTCGGCAAGGGCTGGTCCGTCGCGATGGCCACCACCGGTTCCGAGCGAGGCCTCACGCTGCGCTCACCCGGCCGCTACTCGGCCACGGTCGACCGGCTGCTGGACCTGGCACGGGAGCGCGACGTCGACGACTGCCAGCGTCAGGACCTGGCGCAGGCCTGGATGGACGCCGAGGCTTACCGGCTGTTCACGATCCAGCAGGTCAGCAACGAGAAGGCCGGTCGCGGACGGCCCGGAGAGTCCTCCCTCAACAAGCTCTTCTGGAGCGAGCTCGACATCCGGTTGCACGAACTGGCGCTGGATCTGCTCGGCCCGGACGCAGAGCTGGAAGGCCCATGGAGCAAGGGGTTTCAGTTCTCGCTGTCAGGCCCGATCTACGCCGGCACCAACGAGGTACAGCGCAACATCGTCTCCGAGCGCCTGCTCGGCCTGCCCAGGAAGTAGCGGCCGTGTACTTCGGACTCTCCGACGATGCCGTCGCCCTCCGCGAAGGGCTGCGCGACGTGCTTGCGACCGCCTGTACGCCCGCGACGATCCGCGCTGCCTGGGACGGCTCGGACAGTGCGGAACTGTGGAAGGAGCTCGGGTCCTTCGGCGTACCAGGCGTTCTCGTCCCCGAGGACCGCGGCGGCCTCGGCCTTGACGAGCTCTCGTTCGTCGCCGCCTGCGAAGAAGCCGGGTACGCCGGTGTCCCCGGCCCCTTCGTCGAGACGCTGGCTTTCCTGCCCGTCACGACGCTGTCCAGCGACGGCAGCACCCGACTCACGGTGACGCGCACCGACGGCAGCACGCGCGGAGCCGGCACGCACGTGGTCGACCTCGACGGCTCGGTGTCCCCCCTCGCCGGCTGGGTCGGAGCGGCCACCGTGGACCCGACACGAACCGCCATCGCGCGGCCGCGTACCGGCGTGGCGGAAGCCCCCGGGCTGGTCCTGGCCCGCAAGCGCGCCACGCTCGGGACTGCGGCCTTCCTGCTGGGGCTCGCCCGACGGCAGGTGGACCTGACGATCGCCTACGTCAAGGACCGCAAGCAGTTCGGCGTCGCCATCGGCACGTTCCAAGCCATCAAGCACCCGCTCGCCGACGCTGTGGTCGGCACCGAGTTCGCCTGGCCCGCCGTGCTCAGAGCCGCCCAGTCGCTCATCGACGACGACCCGGACAAGGACCTCCACGTCAGCATGGCCAAGGCACTCGCGAGCGACGCGGCCTACCGCGTCAGCAGGGTCTGCCTGCAGGCACACGGCGCGATGGCCTACACCGTGGAGTACGACCTGCACCTGTTCGCGAAGCGGACGTGGGCACTGAGCAAGGACTGGGGCACCGCGTCCCAGCACCGGTCGCTGATCGCTGAGCGGCTCGGCATCGAGAGGACAGCCCCGTGAGTGAAGACGCCCCGGTCCGGTACGAGGTGCGTGGACCTGTCGCGATCGTGACGATGGACCGCGAGGAGTACCGCAACGCGCAGAACTCCAAGATGACGTACGCACTCGACGAGGCCTACTACCGCGCGGCCGACGACGACACCGTGAAGGTCGTCGTCCTGGCTGGTGCCGGCAAGCACTTCAGCGCCGGCCACGACATCGGCACCCCCGGGCGCGACATCGACCAGTCGTTCCCCCGCAAGGCGACGCTGTGGTGGGACCACACCACGCACGAGGGCGGCGCGTCCCGGCTCGCCCGCGAGTCGGAGGTCTACGTCGGCATGTGCCGGCGCTGGCGCGAACTGCCCAAGCCGACCATCGCGATGGTGCAAGGCGCCTGCATCGCCGGCGGGCTGATGCTCGCCTGGTCCTGCGACCTGGTGATCGCCAGCGATGACGCGTTCTTCGCCGACCCGGTCGTGAAGATGGGCATCCCTGGCGTCGAGTACTTCGCACACCCGTGGCAGATGGGGCCCCGCTTCGCTAAGGAGTTCCTCTTCCTGGGCGAGCGGGTGGGCGCCGCCCGCGCCCGCGAGCTCGGGATGGTCAACCGCGTCGTGCCACGGGAATCCCTTGAGGCAGAGGTGATGTCGGTCGCGGAGAAGATCGCCCAGATGCCGGCGTTTGGCCTGGCGCTGACGAAGAAGGCCGTCAACCAGTGCGAGGACCAAATGGGGTTGCGGGACGGCATGGACAGCGTCTTCGGCCTGCACCACCTCGCGCACGCCCACAACGCCGAGGTCGGCACCGACTCTCTCGCCGGCATGACCGCCAAGTCGATGCGCGACTCATGAGCTCGTTCGAGGAGATCTACGCGATCCAGCAGCTGAAGTACTCCTACGGCCGCTTCCTCGACACCAAGGACTTCGCGTCCCTGTGCGGCCTCATGACCGAGGACGTCACGGTCGCGTACGGCGGTGGCGCGATCACCCTGACCGGACGACCGGCCGTGGAGGACTACCTGACCACGGCGATGGGGTCGCACACGATGCTGACCTCCCACTTCTTCAGCCACCCCGAGATCACCATCGACGGCGACCGGGCGCAGGCCCACTGGGCGTTGCAGGACGTGGTCATCATCGAGGACTTCAGCCTCGCGATCCGCGGCGCCTCGATCTACGACGACCACTATGTCCGCGTCGACGGTAGGTGGCTCATTCAGCACACAGGCTACAAGCGGCTGTACGAGGAGATCTCTCCTCGTGGCGAGGGGACCCGCACGACCGCCTCCTGGTTCGGCACGGACGGGCGCTCCAGCCTGGTCTGAAGCCACCATGTTGCTCGCCGAGCCTGAGACACTGGACTCATGCAGCCTGTCAACCTGAGCGCAGCCCCGGCGACGTTGGACCGGTCCTGGTCACCGCTGACTGTCGCGACCCTGAACGACAGCGACGTCCGCGTGGAGGTCCTCCTCCTGGAACCGAGTGTCACGGTCAACACGGGCGACACCCCGTCCGAGCTCGCCGCCCCGCGCCGGACGACGTCGTGACCCAGCCTCAGGACCCCTTCACCCCTCCCTCGTCAGGTCCGTACTCTGCCGCCCCACCCCCGCAGTGGGCGACCCCGCCGGCCTATGGCTGGGCGCCGCAACGAGGGACCAACGGCCTTGCGGTCGCCGCCTTCGTGCTGGCTTTCGTGTTCTTCCCCGTCGGGTTCGTGCTGGGAATCGTCGCGCTGTCCCAGATCCGCCGCACCGGCGAGGACGGCAGGGGGCTGGCGATCGGAGCGGTCGTCGTCTCGAGCGTGGTGGGGCTGCTCGTCGTGGCGCTGATCGGGCTCTTCGTGGTCCTCGGCGTGTCCGGGGCGTTCGACGAGACGACGACGGGGAGGGTCGCGCAGGCCGGTTCCACAACAGTCGGGGCGTGCCTGCGGTCAACCTCCGAAGCCGGGGGGATCAGCCGCGCCGTCAGCTGCGAGGTGTCCCACGACCAGGAGGTCTACGCCGTCGAGGTCGTCGGGGCAGGGAACTACCCGGGGGACCAGGAGGTGCAGGACAGCGCCGACCAGATCTGCCTGGCAGCCTTTGAGGGCTACGTCGGCACGGGCTACGACAACTCCGACCACGACTACGACTACTACGCCCCGGATGCGGCCGAGTGGGCTGCGGAGGAACGGCGGGTCGTGTGCGTGATCGTGCCCGGTGGTGGCGGTTCCTTCCACCGAAGCGTTCGCGACACCGAGAACTGAACCCGTACACCCGCTGGCCGCCCTAGGCTGATGGCTGTGGCACGGACGGGGCCATTGACGGTGGAGGCACCCGCCGAAGCCGCGGGTGTCACCAACCTCGAGCTGTTCTTCGACCTGGGCTTCGTCTTCACGATCACCCAGATCACGGATGTCGTACGGGAGGCTCACGACGCCGAGGGCTTCCTGCGAGCGGCCGCCATGGCCGGGTTCCTCGTCATGGCGATCTCGACACCGGCAGCCGCGCACCACGGATCATGGCCTTTCGCCGTTGCCTACCTGGGCGTCGTCATCGTGCACGGCTTCCAGTTCGGACGCTCCCCGCTCGGAGGGTCGTCCCGAGCCATCCTGCAGGTGCTACCCCTCAACCTCACGATCGCCGTCGGGTTGGGGCTCGCGGCCGGTCTCGGCTCGCACGACAGCGTGGCCACCGGCGCCGGCGCACAGGACTCAGCAGTGCCGGGGTGGTTCCGGCGGTGCTGCTCTCGATCGTGCTGCTGTCCGCGCTTCGGTGGGTGTACTTCGGAGGCGACGACCAACTCGCCGCCGAGGCGCTGGCCGACGCTGATGAGGGTCGAGTCAGCAACGCCGCATTCTGGGGGTACTCGATGGGTCACCTACTGCACGTGCTCGGGCTGGTGCTGGTCGCGTCGGGGTTGCACGAGGTGGTGGCCCACCCCACTGCTGCCTTGTCGTGGCGGCTCACGACCCTGCTTGCCCTGGGGGTGGCCGTCTTCTGCGGCGCTCAAGCCCTCTTCCGGCGTCAGCTGGCGATCGGCTCCGGCCTGGGCCTCGCCCTCACTGCCGTCGCATGCCTGCCCACCGCCTGCCTCGGCGCCGAGGTCGGTGCCCTGGCCCAAGCTTGCCGTGCTGCCGGCCATCGTGATCGTGATGCTGGTGGTCGGGTCCCGCTACAGCTTGCCGACGCCGAAGGCCAGCGGCACGTCGAGGGCGTCGTAG
>JBKJVH010000166.1:0-3014 GCA_046590985.1 Mycobacteriales bacterium | reverse complement strand
GCCCCGGGTCCGGCGCGCAACCCGGGGCCGTCGAGGGCCTAGGCGGCCAGCTCGTCCTCGTCGGCGAAAGCCGCCGGTGCGTCCGCGATCTCGCCGGTCTCCTCGCTGACCCACTTGCCCTCGAGGAGCTCGCCGGCGGAGCCTGGCCGGACGGGCTTGAGGACCTTCACGGGGTAGCGCGCCAGGTCGACCCCGACGGTCCGGGCGTCGACGACGAGCTTCACCGAGGACGTGCCGTCGTCCCGGACCCAGGTCTTCTGGATCAGCTTGCCCTCCACGACGACCTTGTCGCCCTTCTTCAGCGAGCTGCCGACGTTCTCGGCGAGCTGCTTCCAGCAGGCCACGTCGAACCAGAGCGTCTCGCCGTCCTGCCACTCCTCCCCCACCTTGAAGCGGCGGCTGGTCGCGACCCGCAGGTCGGTCACGGGGACGCCGTTCGACGTCGTCCGGACCTCAGGGTCGAAGGCGAGGTGTCCAGTCAGCTGGATCTGCGGCTCGTTCACGGGTTCCTCCACGAATCGGTCCCGGCCGTCCGCCGGGCGCAAGCTCCACGCTGCCCGCGTTCTCGGGTCTGCGGGTGGGTCGGCCAGGATCTGTGGAGGACCGGGCGCCCTGTGGATATCAGCGTGTCGGCTGCGGAGGTGCCTACCGTCGTGCGACCGTCAACGCGAAGGGGGGCAGCAGCCGTGGCGCACGACCTGGATCGACGGCGCCTCCTCGCGCTGCTGGCCATCGGTACCGCGGCAACCCTGGCCGGCTGCGGCCGCCCCGACGACCAGCTCACGGCCAGCGGGGCGCCGGCTGCAGGACCGATCCCACGACCGGCGCCCGCCCCGCCCGTACCGGTTGCCGTCGTGCAGCCCCTCCCGCGGCAGAGCCCACCTCCTTCGCAGGCCGCCACCCCCGAGGAGGTGGTGATCGCCGAGCCGATCCCGACCGACCCGCCGGTGCTGCCCGGCCTGCCCGAGGTCATCACGAAGCTGCCACCCGGCTCGCTGCCGAGCGCGATCGCCCTGACCATCGACGACGGGTTCAACCCCGCGACCGTGGCCGCGTACGTCGAGTTCGCAGTCGCCTCCGGCGTGCACCTGACGTTCAACCCCAACGGCGTGTACGCGCCGATCTGGGACCAGCACGCCCCCGTGCTCCGCGGCCTGATCGAGGCCGGCCAGGTGCAGATCGGCAACCACACCTTCAACCACAAGAACATGAAGCGGCTGTCGGACAGCAAGCTCACCGAGGAGATCGAGCGCAACGACCTGTGGATCCAGCAGACGTTCGGGACCACGTCCCGACCCTGGCTGCGACCACCGTTCGGCTTCCGCAACGAGCGCACCGACTCGGTCTGCGGCGACGCCGGGTACACCAAGATCCTGCTCTGGAACGGCAGTTTCGGGGACGCTGCGGTGCTCACCCAGAAGGTGCTGCTGGAGCAGGCCGCGAAGTGGCTGCGGCCCGGCTGCGTGATGCTCGGGCACGCCAACCATCCCGCGATCACGCACGTGTACCCCGAGATCCTGGCGCTCATCGCGAGCCGGGGACTCACCCCGCAGACACTCGACGAGGCGTTCGGCACCTCCCGCGCGACGGGCTTCTGAGCGACGTCAGGCCCGAGCGAACGCGAGGAGCCTCGCGACGTCCTCACGGTCGCGGTCCAACGCCTCGTGCGCCTCGCGGTTGCGCGTTCGACCCGGCACACCACCCCAGCTGAACACGGGCTCGCCCAGGTCGGATCACCGGTATATCCCGGTCGTCGGCCTGCCCGAAGGCGATGCGGCCCGCACCCTCGCGACACCTCCACTTGCCCGCGCCCCTTGCTGGATCGGCAGCCGCCACGCCCCGCGTTTCGCTGCAAACCCAGCAGTCGCCGCCGAGCCCCGCGACCAAGCCGTCAGGAACCGCTCAGGACGCTGCCTATTCCTTGCCTCCTGTCTGTACGGTCGTCAACGGCCGAACTCCACGGCGTCACCGCGCATGCCCGACGACCGCGGCGTACCGGGCGCGGCGTCGGCGCGGTCGACAAAGTCCCCACTCGACCATCTCCGGCCACGACTTCAAGGCCTGCGGCAACTCATCAGGCGGGCAGCAGGTCACGCACGTCGACGGCACTGCCCGACCGTGGAACAACACATGGACGCCAGACGCAGCAACCGGCGATGCAAGCCCGTGAGGGCGGCCGCGCCGATGCCCGATCGGGGTGCCTGAGCGAACGTAGGCCAGGACTCTGGCCTTCCAACGGATCAGCGTTGACCACGCCGTCATGGCTGGCGTGCCCTGGATCCGTGGCACCCGGATTCCCGTCGCCACCGTCGTGGGCATGGTGGCCGAGGGCATGGCCACCGACCAGATCGTTGCCGCCTTCCCGGAACTCCTCCCGCTGCGCTACGCCGCGGCAGCCTTCGAGGAGCGCGAGCTTCCGCTGCGCACCGCTGGGTGAGGTCCCTGGTCGACGGATGACTATCGGCGCGTGTCGCCCGCGGCTTCGTCGACGTTGGTCACGAGGTCGTTCACGTCAGCGATCTGGACCTACCTGGTGCGCCGGCTCAGCAGATCCCGCGAGCGGCCGGCCAACAGGACCGGGTCTCGATCTCCGCGGACACCGACTTTGCTGAGCCGCTGGCCCTCGGTCGTCACCGTGGCCAAGTGTGGTGATCTTCAGACGCGCGCCCCATCGTCGCGACCAGCGGGTACGCCTTCTCGTGACCAGCCTGCCCGACAGCTAGGAGAGCCTCGCGAGTGGAGGCGTAGTAGTCCTCACCGATGATCGGGTCCGCATCCGACTGCTTCCGATCGATGGCTGAACAACCCTGAGTAGGAGGGCGCCGCCTTGGACACGCGGCGCTGGTAACCGCGATCAAGCGGCGTTCTGCGCGGTTCCTACGGGCTGGGCAGCCCGGTGCTGGATGCACAGCCGACACGCCGGCGAGTCGCCTCCTCATCCAGCACTGGGGCACAGGGCTCGGCAGCGACTGCTGGATGTGCAGCGAAACGCCGAGCGCGGCGGCTGCCAATCC
>JBKJVH010000196.1:0-4825 GCA_046590985.1 Mycobacteriales bacterium | reverse complement strand
CCAGCTCTTCGGCGGGTACGGGTACACCCGCGACTTCCCGGTCGAGCGGATGATGCGCGACGCGAAGATCACCCAGATCTACGAGGGCACCAACCAGATCCAGCGCGTGGTGATGGCCCGGGCGCTGCTGAAGTAGGGCTCTCCTCAGGTCCAGTCCGCGGTGTCGAGCACCATCCAGGACCGCTCCTGCTGGCCGTTGCGGCCGAGCCCCTCGATCGCCATCTCGCCCAGCTTGGCGCTGTACCGGTGGTGGTAGTGGCCGTGGACGAGCAGCCGCGGCTGGATCGCGGCGACCACCGTGGACACCGTCATGCGGTGCTGCTTGCTCAGTGGGTCGACCTTGTGCGGCTCGATCTCGGTCGGCCAGACCTCCTCCGGGGCGTCATGCGTGAGCATGACGTCCGCCGGGCCGGCGGCCTGGGCGCGGGCGACCTGAGCGTCGGTGAGCAGCTCCTGCTCCCACCAGCTGGTGCCCTTCCTCCGAAAGACCTTGTCGATGCTGGGTGCTCCTCCGAGGGCCAGGAACCGGCAGCCGTCCCAGGTCCAGGTGGAGGCCCGTGGGAGGTACCAGAGGTGCTCCTCCATCGGCTGTGGGCTGGCGGCTTCGGTGTCGACGGCCTTCTCGAGCGCGTCGAAGTTCTCATGGTTGCCATCGAGCCAGAACCACGTCAGGCCGGCCTGTCCGGCGGCGGCGCTCACCCGCTCGTGGAACGGCTCGCGATGCGGCCAGTACCCGAAGTCGCCGACTTGCACGACCCGCTCGCAGCCGGTCTTCACGGCCATCCGGTTCAGGTACTGCACGTGCTCGAGATCGCCGTGCGTGTCCCCTGCCAGCAGTAGCTTCACGCCACCAGTGTCACAGTTCGATGATCGTTCGCGCGGCAGCGGAGGTCCGCGCGGCGTCCAGCACTGCCATCACGGTGACCACGTCGGCCGGCTCGACCGGCACCGGTGCGCCGGTCTCCACACGATCGGCGACCTGTCGGTAGAAGGCTCCCCAGTTTCCTTGCGCGCTGGGCCACGGTCGGCCGCCGGCCTCGTCCCAGAGCGTCCCCTCGGGCTCGGGGGGAGGGGTCACTCCGGCGCGGAGGGCGTCCTCCTGCCCGTCCAGGTCGGCCTTGGACCACCCGGCCGAGGTGCCCTGCAGAAGCAGTCGCGGACCTGGTACGGGCGCAGCCATCGACACCCACAGGTGGGACGTGGCGCCACCGGAATGGCGCAGGGCCAGGAAGCAGTCGTCGTCCGCCTGGCCGCCGACCCGTCGGGTGGCGACCTCGGCAAAGACCGAGACGGCCGGCCCGAGCAGGTGCAGCGCCTGGTCCACGAGGTGGGCGCCGAGGTCGAGCAGCACGCCACCGCCCTCGTCGGCGTGCTCGCGCCAGCGGTCGACCGGCACCGGCCGGAAGCGCGTGAACCTGGACTCCAGCCGTAACACCTCGCCGAGCCGTCCAGAGGCGAGCAACGCCCGCGCGGTGAGGGTGTCGCTGTCCCATCGCCGGTTCTGGAACACCGTGAGCAGGCCGCCGGGGTCGCGGGCCACCAGGGCGGCAGCGGCCGCGGACGTCAGGGCCAGCGGCTTGTCCACCACCGTGAGCTTGCCGAGCCCGAGGGCCGCGGTTGCGAGCGGAACGTGCGAGGTGTTCGACGTCGCGACGACCACCACGTCGAACTCAGAGGCCTTGTCCCACAGGGCATCTGCAGTCGGCACCACCTGCGCACCGGTCCGGGCGGCAAGAGCAGCCCGCTCCGGGTCCCGCGTCACGATGTGCGACAGCACGAGTCGCGGCTCGGCCCGTACGAGGGGGGCGTGGAAGACCTGGCCCGCCAGGCCGTAGCCGAGCAGGGCGACACCGATCATGGGATGTTCCCTTCGCAGACAGCAACGGCGGAGGCGTGGAAGACCGACCGCCACGAGGCGAGCGGGATGCGCAGTCGGTGCTCCCCGACGGGGCCGCGGACGCGGAGATCGAGGGCTACCGGGCCGAGGACCTCGCCCACCTCTGCGCACCGGATCCGCCAGCGCACCAGCACCGTGGTGCTGCGAGTCTGCCGGAGCGGCGCCAGCCCGTCGAGGCCGGCGCTGAGGACGGTCACGGGGAGGGTGCTCCTCAGCTCCAACGTGACGGGGGCCTCCTGGACCGGTTCGCTGGTGGGCCGGGACGTCTCCGAGAAGCCCACGCTGACCACGGTGATCCGGAGCGCGGCGGTCTCGGCCGCCAGTCCTGCACGCCGGTGCGCCCGGACCTGCTGGTTGACGACGGAAACCGCGACCACGAGCAGCAGCAGGCCTGCAAGGAGTCCCTTGGTGCGACGGCTCCACGGGTGCGGCTCGCGTGATGGCGTGCGGACCGGCACCAGGGGTACGCCCCGGGGATCGACGACCGTGACAGCGGGCCGGTCGTCCTCAGGCACCTGCGGCGTCCTGCAGCAGCTGGCGCACCTGCTCGAGCACCCGGAGGGTCGCCAGGGTCTCCGACAGCGGATCGACGGTGCTCTCCACCAGCCCGGCGGACAGGCAGCGGGCCACTTCGTCCAGCATCGCGACGCGTCCCGCTTCGCGGTCGGCGAGCTCGTGCACCTCAGTCTCCCGGCCGGTGCTGACCAGCTCGAGCCGGGTCGGGGCATGGAAGGTCGGCGACAGCACGGCGCAGCCGCGGGAGCCCACCACGGTGGCGGAGCCGGGGAGCTGTGTGACCAGTGACGTGTCGAGCAGGGCGTGCGCTCCGCGGGGGAACGACAGGTGGATCGTCTGTCCCTCGTCGACCCCGTCCGCTCGCATCGTGCCGACCGCCGACACCGAAGCCGGCTCCCCCAGGAGGAGCCGGGCGAAGTCAACGGTGTAGACCGCCAGGTCCAGCAGCGCACCACCGCCGAGGTCCGGGTGCCACAACCGGTTCGTCGGGTCATCGGGGGCCACGAAGCCGAAGGAGGCATGCACCGACCGGAGCTCACCGAGCTCGAAGGACCGGGCCGCCAGCAGCTGGACCAGCGGGTTGAAGCGCATCCACATGGCTTCGAGCAGGAACGTACCGGTGGCGCGGGCGAGCGCGACCAGCCGCTCGCTCTCGGCCAGCGAGTGCGTCAGGGGCTTCTCGCACAGCACGGCTTTGCCTGCCAGCAGGGCGATCTCGGCCACCTCGGCGTGCTGGGCGTGTGGCGTCGCGACATAGACGGCCTGCACGGCTGGGTCGGCCACGAGCGCCTCGTAGGAGTCGTGCGCGTTGCCCCCCAGCTCGGCTGCCAGTGCCCTGGCGCGGGGCAACGAGCGCGACGCGACGGCCGCCACGTGCATGTCGGGGTGGGCCGCGATGACCGCGCCGACGGTGCGGGCGATCTTCCCGGTGGCTACTACGCCCCAGCCGAGGCTCATGTGACCGAGGCCCTGGCGTGGGCGTACGCCGCGCGAACCGGAGCGCCGTCGAAGGTGGGCTCGAGCGGCGGTGGGGCAGGTACCGACCAGGTCGGCAGCGTCGACGTCAACGCCCAAGCCGCCTGCCGGGCCGCACCGAGCGCGACGTACTCCCCGGGCGCTGGCACCACCACGGGCAGTCCCAGCAGTGACGGCGCCAGAGCCTGGACAGCCCGGGAGCGCGCGCCGCCGCCGATGAGCAGCACCCGGGTCGGGGAGACCCCTTGGGCACGGACTGCGTCGACCGCGTCGGCGAGCCCGCAGAGCAGTCCCTCAACCGCCGCGCGGGCGACGTTCTCGGGCGTCATCGAGGACCGTGTCAGACCGAACAGGGTGCCGGTGGCCTCGGGAAGGTCCGGGGTCCGCTCGCCGTCGAGGTAGGGCAGCAGCACCAGTCCGGCCGCCCCCGGTTCAGCGGCCAGCGCGAGGGCGTCCAGGCCCGTCAGGTCGGTACCGAGCAGGCGCGCCATGGCGACAAGCACCCTTGCTGCGTTGAGAGTGCAGACCAACGGGAGGAAGTGACCGGTGGCGTCGCAGAAGCCCGCGACTGCCCCAGAGCCGTCGGCGACCGGTTGGTCGTGGACGGCGAAAGCTGTACCGCTCGTGCCGATCGAGACGACGAGGTCGCCTGGGCCGGCGCCGAGCCCCAGGGCTGCGCCCATGTTGTCGCCGGTGCCGGCCGCCACGACCAGGCCAGCAGGTGAGTGCCCGGCGACGGCTGAGGGCCCAAGCACGGAGGGGGTCTCGAGCGCCCGGCCGAACGCGCGCTCGAGCAGGTCAGTCCGGTAGGTCCCGGACGACGGTGACCAGTAGCCCGTGCCGGAGGCATCGCCGCGGTCGGTGACCAGCGCGCGATCGGCGAGCAGCCGGGACGTCAGCCAGTCGTGCGGGAGCGCGACCGCAGCGGCCCGGGCGGCTCGGGTCGGCTCATGAGCCGCGACCCAGCGGAGCTTGGTGACGGTGAAGCTCGCGACCGGTACGGACCCGACCGCGTCCGCCCAGGCCACCGGTCCGCCGAGTTCCCCGATGAGGTCGCGTGCCTCAGGGGCAGAGCGGGTGTCGTTCCAGAGCAGCGCCGGCCGGACTACCCCGCCGACCTCGTCGAGCAGCACCATCCCGTGCTGCTGGCCGGCTACGGAGACCGCCGCCACGTCGTCGAGAAGCCCTGCGCCCGAGGCGATCTGGAAGGCGTCCCACCACGTGGACGGGTCGACCTCGGTGCCCTCCGGGTGCGGTGCGTGGGCCGCCCGGAGGACGGCGCCAGTGTCGGCGTCACACACCACGACCTTGGTGGACTGGGTGGAGGAGTCCACGCCGGCAACCAGGGTCATGCCGAGCTGCGCAACGCGGCGAGCATCCCCAGGGGATCATTGAGCAGCGGAGCGAAGGCCAGCTCGGCGGCGCCCAGAGCGATCG
>JBKJVH010000111.1:0-10566 GCA_046590985.1 Mycobacteriales bacterium | reverse complement strand
GTGGTACTCCCGGATCGCGAGCAGCCCAGCCAGCTCGCCCTGGGACCCGGCGTTGGGCTGCAGGCTCACGGCGTCGTAGCCGGTGACCTCGCAGAGCCAGCTCTCGAGGTCGGTGATGAGCTTCTTGTAGCCGCGAGCGTGTTCGTTCGGGGTGAACGGGTGCAGCGCGCCGAACTCCGGCCAGGTGACCGGCTCCATCTCGGTCGTAGCGTTGAGCTTCATGGTGCACGAGCCCAACGGGATCATGCTCCGGTCGAGCGCCAGGTCCTTGTCGCTGAGTTTGCGGAGGTACCGCAGCAGCGACGTCTCGCTGTGATGGCTGCTGAAGACCTCGTGGGTGAGGAAGGTCGACTGCCGCGTGAGATCTGCCGGCAGCGCCTCGGGCGTGCCGGCGTCGAGCGCGTCCCAGTCCTGCCGCTGGGCACCGAAGGCGTCGGTGACCAGGTCGAGGTGGGCGCGGGTGGTGGTCTCGTCGGTGCTGATGCCGACGGTGCTTCCGAGAGGTCCGTCGCCGAGTCGCAGGTCGATCCCGGCGACCCGGGCCCGCTCCACGATCGCGGCGGCGTCCGGGTGCGCGATCGTGAGGGTGTCGAAGAAGGTCCCGGTCACGCCGAGGGCAGCGCCGAGCAGGGTGGCGTACCGATGGGTGCGCCGGGCGATCGTGGTGAGCCCCTCCGGACCGTGCCAGACGGCGTACATGCCGGCGATGACCGCGAGGAGCACCTGGGCGGTGCAGATGTTGGAGGTCGCCTTCTCCCGTCGGATGTGCTGCTCGCGGGTCTGCAGCGCAAGCCGGAACGCCTTGTTGCCCTCGGTGTCGACGCTGACGCCCACGAGTCGGCCCGGGATGGCTCGCTCGAGCCCGGCCCGGACCGCCATGTAGCCGGCGTGCGGACCGCCGTACCCGAGCGGCACCCCGAAGCGCTGGCTGGTCCCGACGGCGACGTCAGCCCCGGCGTCGCCCGGGCTCTGGAGCAGGGTGAGCGCGAGCAGGTCGGCGGCCACGGCAACCAGCGCACCCTTGGCGTGCGCCTGTTGGACCAGCGGGGTCAGGTGCTTGATCGCGCCGCTGGAGCCGGGGTACTGGATGAGTAGCCCGAAGATGTCGTCAGGGAGACTTGTCGACAAGTCGAGCACCAGCACGCTCAGTCCCAGGGGCTTTGCCCGGGTCTGGACCACGGCGATGGTCTGCGGGTGGCAGTCGGCGTCGATGACGAAGACCGCGTCCGCACCGGCCTTGCTCTGCCGTCGACACAGCGTGAGGGCCTCCGCCGCCGCGGTGCCCTCGTCCAGCAGCGAGGCGTTGGACGTCGGCAGCCCGGTCAGGTCCCCGATCATGGTCTGGAAGTTGAGCAGCGCCTCGAGCCTGCCCTGGCTGATTTCCGGCTGGTACGGGGTGTACGCGGTGTACCAGGCGGGGTTCTCCAGGACGTTGCGCAGCACCACCGGCGGGGTGTGGGTGCCGTGGTAGCCCAGCCCGAGCATCGGCGTGGTCACGCGGTTCATCCCGGCCAGCTGCCGGAGCTCCGCGATGGCCTCGGCCTCGGTCGACGCCGGCGGCAGGTTGAGCATCTCGGTGGCCCGGATGGCCTCCGGTACGGCCTCGAGCGCCAGCTCTTCCAGGCTGCCGCGGCCGAGCACAGCGAGCATCTTGGCCACCTCGTCCTCGGACGGCCCGATGTGCCGGGTCGAGAAGGGGGCGGCGGACTCAAGGTCACGCAGGGTCACGAGGGGCTCCTGGCTGAGGGCATGCGGGAACGCGGACCCTCCCCCTCTGTCATGGCGCCTGAGAGCTTCACTCGCTGCCACGAGCTTGCACCGTCGGCGGGCTCCGAATGCTGCTGCCACAGCACGGAACCGCTTTCCAGAGTTGCCTACCCTCAGCGGTTCGTGGGCCTGAGAGGTTGGTGGGGAGAAGATGCTCCTTCGGCGCCCGGTGCTGGCTGCACAGGGACTCTCCCGCAAAGGGTGATCGGCAACGACGACGCTACCAGCGCGGGGCGGTCCTGACACCTGGCGGGCCGGGTGTGTTGAGCCACCCTGCGGTCAGCCTCAGGCGCTGGTGCGCCGCTTGCGCCGGTTCGCGAGCTCGTCGGTGTGCTCGGCCGCGACTGCGGCCGAGACCCGCTCGCGGTGCGCCCGCTCCCCCGGCAGCGAGGCCAGGGTGCCCTCGACGTCGCGCACCTGGCGGCCGACCGCGATCGCGAAGACCGCCTGACCACCCTGGAGCAGGTCGACCATCTCATCGGTGCTGGTGCACTCGTAGACGGTGGTGCCGTCGCTCATCAGGGTGACCTGCGCGAGCTCCTCGACGCCGTGGCCTCGCAGCGTGCTGATCGCGACCCGGATGTTGACCAGCGGGACGCCGGCATCCAGCAGCTTCTTCACGACCTTGAGGACCAGGATGTCGCGGAACGAGTAGAGCCGCTGGGACCCCGAGCCGGAGGCCTCCCGGACGGTCGGCTCGACCAACCCGGTGCGTGCCCAGTAGTCGAGCTGGCGGTAGGTGATGCCCGCCGCGCTGCACGCGGTCGGTCCCCGATAGCCGACGTCCTCGATGTGGGCGCCGGGGCGCTCTTCCACCGGCAGGTCGTCGAACAACGACCCCTGCAGGTTGACGGGACCGGGTTCCTGCGTGTCCACCGGTCGCTCCCTCAGGTCTGGTCGTGCTCTCGGGTCCGTACGTTAGAAAGGCTGCGGGAGAGGGTCAACAACCCTCGACCTGCGTGTTCTGAGCCTCAACCTTCGGCTGAGGGTTAGGATTCCTTGTCGAAGTCCTCCGGGGTGATGGTGTCCAGGAACTCCCGGAACTTCTCGACCTCGTCCTCCTGCTCGTCGGGGATCGCGACACCCGCCTCGGCCAGCACCGACTCCTCGCCGCGGATGATCGCGCCCGTACGCATCGCCAGCGCGATCGCGTCGCTCGGACGGGCGCTGACCGTGACGCCGTTGTCGAACGTGAGCTGGGCGTAGAAGACCCCGTCGCGCAGGTCGTTGATCGTCACCGAACGCAGCGGCCGGTCCAGCGCCTCGAGGAGATCCCGGAGCAGGTCGTGGGTCATCGGCCGGGCCGTGACCACGCCCTGCTGGGCGAACGCGATCGCGGTGGCTTCGACCGCGCCGATCCAGATCGGCAGGTAGCGGTCGCCGCCGGCTTCCTTGAGCAGCACGATGGGCTGCTGACTGGGAAGCTCGACGCGCACGCCGACCACCGTGAGCTCGGTCAGAGCCTGATCGGCTGGGCCGTCCTGATCGTCCACGGGAGGGCCTCCTGGCTCGAGCTGCGGGTCTGGCCGTTGACCCTACCTCTGCGGCGGCGAAACGGTCAGCGGCGCAGGCCCGGAGCCAGCCCCGACTTGACGAGCGTGGCGTGCAGCTTCACCGACAACGAGGCGAGCTCGCGGGCTACCTCGTCGGCGCGGGCCCGGGCTTCGGGGTTGCGCTGGCGGACGAGCGGCGTGACGACCTGCTCGACCAGGCCGATCTCGCGCTCGGCGGCTGCCTTGAACATGCGCAGGTGTCGCGCCTCGATGCCGAACCGGGCCATCTCGGCCACCGTCTTGGCAACGACCAGCGCGTCCCCGTCGTAGTGACTACCGCCCGGTCGGGGGCTGACCAGCCCGTACTGCTCGAGCTGCTCGAGCTGGCCAGGCTCCAGGCCGGCGGCGTCCAGCAGCTCGCGCTTGGACAGCCGAACCTCGCTGGCGTCCGGTCGGAACGCATCCGGACCCGGCATGCCCTCGGCGGCGACAAGCGCACGCGGCACCTTGGGCCCGCTCCCGCCGTGCGACGGCGGCTCGAGGCCGCGGTCGGTCGCGTCGAGGTGCTCCTTGATGACACGCAACGGCAGGTAGTGGTCGCGCTGGGCGGACAGCACGTAACGCAGCCGGCTGACGTCCTCGCGGGAGAACTTCCGGTAGCCCGAGGCGGTCCGCTCAGGCTTGATGAGCCCTTCGTCCTCCAGGAACCGGATCTTGGAGATCGTGATGTCGGCGAACTCCGGGCGGAGCTGGCTCAGGACCTCCCCGATGCTCATGAAAGCGCGCGAGGGCACGCCATTCGTGTTCGGCACGGCCATCAGTTGCCTTCCCCAGCGCGCGGACCCGCCAGGAACACCAGCCGGTACTTGCCGATCTGCACCTCATCGCCGCCGGCGAGCCCGGCCGAGTCGATCCGCTCCCGGTTGAGGTAGCTGCCGTTCAGGCTGCCGACGTCCCGGACGACGAACCCGCCACCCTCGCGCCGGAACTCCGCGTGCCGGCGCGAGACCGTGACGTCATCGAGGAAGATGTCGCTGTCCGGATGCCGCCCAGCGGTGGTCACGTCAGCGTCGAGCAGGAAGCGCGAGCCGGCGTTGGGCCCCCGCTTGACGACCAGCAGCGCCGAGCCGGGCGGCAGGCCGTCCAGCGCACCGCCACCCTCGGGGGCGACCTCGGGATGCTCCGCGTCGCCGGCCTCCAGCGCGCCTTCGAGGGCGCTCAGCGAGATCGTCGAGGTCGTCTCGACGCCCGACGACTCCTCCGCGGGCCGACCCACGGGCGCGCCGCAACGGGCGCAGAAGCGGCTGTCCTCAGCGTTCTGCTGGCCGCACTGGGTGCAGAACACGATGGGTGCCGCCTCCTACTCGGGACTTCTCGGGCATATCTCTGAACCTGCTCGTACCCCGAGGGTCGTCCGTCAGTCCTGACGTGGACCTCGAAGGTGGGTGCGCGGCTACCGGAAACCTAGTGCCCGCGGTCCCGAAGGGTCAACCGCTCCTCCACGGTACCTCGACCGCAACCTTCCAGCCGAGGTCGAGACTAAGACGCAGTTAGCGTCTCATACGCCTCGGAGCTGAGCAGCGCGGGGTCGGCCAGTGCGGCTTCCAGCCCACCGGCTGGCGCGAGCTCGACCATCCAGCCCTCGCCGTACGGGTCGCTGTTGACGAGCTCGGGGTTGGCGTCGAGCGCCTCGTTCCGCGCAGTGACGGTGCCGGCCAGCGGGGCGTACACGTCCGAGACGCTCTTGGTCGACTCCACCTCACCGAAGCTCTGGCCGGCGGTGACGTCGGTGCCCTCCGCCGGCAGCGTCACGAAGACGATATCGCCGAGCGCCTCCTGGGCGTAGTCGGTGATGCCGATCCGCAGGCGGTCGCCCACGACGCGGACCCACTCGTGCTCGGCGGTGTACTTCAGGTCGGCGGGGTTCACCGGTGCCTCTCGGTAGAAGGGTGCTTACTGCGGCCGAGCGTAACGAGGGGGCGTCAACGCCCGCAAGGCGGCTACCCGGACGCGTACCGACCGGGTGATCTCCGTCGTCCCGCCGACCTGCCGCACAGCGTCCTCGACCCCGCCCGGGATCGTCATCGCGCCGGCGAGGGTGCCTTGATCGCCGATGGCGAGGAAGCGGTAGGGCGCCACCAGCAGGGTGTGGTCCACGATCACGCCCAGCGGGTCATCGACCAACGCGGTCTGCGCGACGACGCGGACGCTCACCACCGTGCCGCCGGTGCCGGTGCCCTGCAGCTCGATCGCCTCGGCGCCGGCGTTTCGGAGCTCCTCGAGCGCGTCCAGCAGCACCGAGGCGCTCACCTGCGTCTTCGGGTCCGTGATGCGCACCAGCACCCCCGGCCCGGTCGCGACCACGGTCCCGGCGATCACGCCGAGCAGCTGGGTGCGTCGTTCGGCCTCGCTGAGCGCGGCGGAGTCGGCGCCGCTGCCGCTCGTCAAGCGTGCCTGGGCATCGGTGAGGGTGGCCACCTCCTGGCGCAGCCGGTCGCCACGGTTCGTCAGCTCGTCGAGGATCTGCACCAGGTCCTCCTGGCGGGCGCTGGTCAGCAACCCGTCGCTGCGGTTGGACCTGACCTGGACGGCGAGGGCGAACCCCAGCACCAGGAGCAGCGCCGCGACCAGCACGTCGACCCGCCGGGTCCGGGGGCGCAGCAGGCTGCGCAGGCTGGGCCTCATGCGTGGAACAGGTGCCGGCGGATCGCGGCGGCGTTGGTGAAGATCCGGATGCCGAGCACGACCACCACGCCCGTCGAGAGCTGACCACCGACGCCGAGCTGGTCGCCGAGGAAGACGACCAGGGCAGCGACCAGCACGTTGCTCACGAACGACACGACGAACACCCGGTCGTCGAAGATGCCGTCCAGCTGCGCGCGCACCGCCCCGAAGACGGCGTCGAGCGCAGCCACCACCGCGATCGGCAGGTAGGGCTGCAACTCGCTCGGGACAGTCGGGTGCAGCACGAGGCCCAGGACCACCCCGAGGGCGAGGGCAACGGCGGGGATCACGGCGTTCCTTCCGGTCGGGCCAGCCGTAGATCGGCCGTAGGGGCGGCGGCCAGCCGGGCGTCGGCGGACCGCCCGATGCGGAAGCCGATCCCGTACAGGGACGTCCAGGTGGTGAAGCGCCGCGCGGTCGCCCCGTCGGCGAAAGCCGGCTGCATCCCGTTGACGTCCCCGATCGCGGTAAGCACGTACGGCGGCGACAACGGCCGGAAGTCCACCAGCACGGCCTCCCCCGCCGACCGGATCGCGGTGCCGGCGGCAAGCCGCTGACCGTTGACGGCGAGCGCCTCGGCACCGGCCGCCCACAGCGCATTGGCGACGTCCTGCACGTCCCTGTCGTAGATCCGGCCGTTGCCGAGTTGGCCGCCGCGGCTCGCGCTGGCGTCGGCGGCGTCCGGGGCGTCGTCCAGGGTCACCACGAGAGCCGGCCCGCGAACCGGGACCTCCCCCGCGGCCAGCTCCAACGTCGTGACCTGGGCAGCCAGCGCCTGTCCGCGGGAGTCCTGGCCGAGCGCGGCCGCCCGGTCGGCCTGCACCTTGCGGCGGAGCGCGGCGGCCTGCTTCGCGAGCGCGTCCGTGGCGGTGGTCTCGCGCCGGATGTCGGACGCCAGCGAGCGGCGCACCGCCCCGGCGTCGTCGGAGTGCGCCCGCACCTGGGCCATCGCCACTCCCGTGACGAGCCCGACCAGGACCAGCAGTGCGGTGAGCGGCAGCCGGGCCCGGGGCTGCCGCGCCCGGAGTCCCGGTGGCCGCTTGGCCACCGCTTCGCCGTAGGCCGGATCCAGCGCTGCCGCAGTCATGTCGACAAGCAGACTCATCGACCCATCGACACGCCGCAGCGTGGGAACGGCATCGGGAGGCATCTGCCCATCCTGCCTCACGCGGACCGGGACGCGCCGGTGCGGCGCGGTCAGGACTGGCTTCCCTCGACGCCACCGCGCCCCGAGTGCGGCGGCTCGAACGACTCCACGACCGCTGCCCAGCCACTCAGCAGCCGGGCTGCGGACGACGCGTCAGCCGCCTCGGCCCACAGGTGGGTGGCGGCCTGAGCCGGGTCAGGAAGCACCAGCGCCCAACTGCCGTCGTCCTCCACCACACGGACCCCGTCCGTCGTGTCGATGCTGCGCTCGCCGGCCGCCTCCAGCACGCGTCGCATGACGCTGCCCTTGACCGACCATGGCGTCGGCACCGTCCGGCGTACGACGAAGGCCTGCGGGATCCGGGCGTCGATCTGGGACAGCGTCAGCTGGGTACGAGCCACCAGGCCGAGCAGTCGGACGAAGGCCGCGACCCCGTCGATGGCCAAAGAGAACTCCGGCACCACGAAGCCACCACGGCCGTCGCCGGCGAACACCACGCCGGGCTCCGCGGCGCACCTCGACAGGTCATCGGGTGAGGTCGAGGTCCAGCGGATGGCCGCACCGTGATAGCTCGTGACGCGCTCGGCCACCCGCGTGGTGGTGACGGGGAGCGCAATCGTGGCGCCGCGGCCGTTCTCGGCGGCCACCAGGTCGAGCACCACGAGCAGGGCCCGGTCGTCGTGCACGACCTCGCCGCGCTCGTCGACCAGGCTCAGCCGCTCCCCCACCGGGTCGAACCGCACCCCGAACGCGGCCCGTGAGCTCTCCACCAGCTCCCCGAGCCGCTCAAGGGCCCGCAGGTGCTCGGCGAGGCTCTCCGCCGTCGAACGCTCGTCCAGCCGGTTGTTCACGGTCAGCACGTCCACCCCGAGCCGGCCGAGCAGGGAGGGGAGGACCAGCGCCGCCGCGCCACCGGCGGTATCGACGACCACCTTGAGACCGGCGTCGGAGACCCCGCGCACGTCCACAGCGTTGGAGAGCTCCTGGCTGTAGGAGTCGAGCACGCGCGGCGGGAAGGACAGCTCGGCGATCTCGCCGGGGAAGGCCCGCCGGAACTCCTGTCGGCTGAACGTCCGCTCGATCTTGCGACGGGCCGCCGGCGCAATGTCTGCCCCACGTTCGTCCAGGAACACGATGTCGATCGACTGGGCGTCCCCGGGGGTGGTGCGGAGCACGACGCCGCCGGTAGCGGTGCTTCGGCCGGTCTCGAAGCGCGTGACGGGCAGCGGGACCAGCTCGAGGTCCAGCACGTCGATCGCGGAGCTGGTGAGGGCTGCGATGACGGCGCGCTTGAACGCCCGCGCCGCGCGGGAGGCGTCCCGGCTGGTGGTCACGACGCTGCCCTTCTTGAGCGTGGTGGCGTACGCCGACGCCAGCCGAACCACGTACTCGGGCGTGATCTCGACGTTGACCAGACCTGACACCCCGCGCGGGCCGAACAGCGCGGAGGAGCCGCGGGACTCCCAGATGACGCTGGTGTTCACGACCGCGCCGGCCTCGATGGTCTTGAACGGGTACACCTTGACCCCGCCGGAGACGAACGCCTCCTCCTCCACGACGCACTCGTCGCCGACGACGGCGCCCTCCTCGATCCGGGCCGCGCGCATCACGTCGGTGTTCTTGCCGATCACGCAGCCGCGCAGGTTGGCCTGGGCGCCGATGAAGACGTTGTCGTGGACAACAGCCCGGTGCAGGAAGGCACCGCCCTTCACGACGACGTTGTTGCCGAGCACGGTGAACTCGCGCAGCTCCGCGCCGGCCTCGACCTTGGCGTACTCCCCGATGAAGACCGGGCCTTTGATGATGGCGTCGGGATCGACGTCGGCTCCCTCACCCACCCACACTCCGGCGGACACTTCGAACCCATTGATCTCGATGTCCACTTGACGGTTAAGCACGTCAGCCTGAACCTTGAGATAGCTCTCGTGCGTACCCACGTCTTCCCAGTAACCGTCCGCGACATAGCCGTACAACGGCGCGCCGGCTGCAAGCAGTGCGGGGAACACATCCGCGGCCCAGTCGACGCTCTCACCGGACGGGACGTACTGAAAGACCTCGGGCTCCATGACGTAGATCCCGGTGTTCACGGTGTCGGTGAACACCTGCCCCCAGGTCGGCTTCTCCAGGAACCGCTCGATGCGGGCCTGCTCGTCGGTCACCACGATCCCGAACTCGAGCGGGTTCGGCACCCGGGTCAGGCAGACCGTGACCAGCGCGCCCCGCTCGCGGTGCGCGGCGACCACCTGCCCGAGGTCGATGTCGGTCAGGGCATCGCCGGAGATCACCACGAACGCGTCGTCCCGCAGCGCCTCCTGGGCGTTCCGCACCGACCCCGCGGTGCCGAGAGGGGTCTCCTCCGTGGCGTAGGTCAGGTGCATCCCGAGCTCGTCGCCGTCCCCGAAGTACGTCCGCACCAGCGACGCCAGGAACTGCACGGTCACGACCGTCTCGTCGAACCCGTGCCGCTTGAGCAACCGCAGCACGTGCTCCATGATCGGCCGGTTCACGACCGGGAGCAGCGGCTTGGGCTGGTTGGCCGTCATGGGTCGCAGCCGAGTGCCCTCGCCGCCCGCCATGACGACCGCTCTCACGGGACGGCCCCGGCCTCCCGGTCGGCGCGCACCAACTGCCGGACCTGTACGACGTACAGCACGCCGGCCCAGACATACAGCAGGCTCCCCCAGGTGGCGAAGGCCCAGCCCATCGGCCGGAACACCGTCGCGACCCAGTCGTCCCGGCCGGGCAGGGCCGCCAGCAGCATCGGGAAGGCGTAGAGCAGGTTGAACGTCGCCGCCTTGCCCAGGAAGTGCACCGGCAACGGGCCGTACCCGTGCTTCTTGAGGATCGGCAGGGTCGGCACCAAGACCAGGTCGCGCCCGACCAGCACCAGCGCCCACCACAGCGGCAGCCCGTCGCGGTACCACAGCGCGTACAGGGTGGCAGCGATGTAGAGCCGGTCCGCCGCTGGATCGAGCAGCTGCCCGAGCCGCGAGAACTGTCCGTACCTGCGGGCGATCTTGCCGTCGAGGTAGTCGGTCGCGCCGGCCGCCATCAGCAGCAGGATCGCGCGGCCGTCCTGGTGGGTCTCCAGCACCCAGTACAGGAACAGCGGGACCCCAAGAAGCCGCAGAGTGGACAATGCATTGGGGATCGTCCAGATACGGTCGAGGGTGGCGTCGGGTGCCTCGGTGAGCTGGTGCTCGGTCACAACCCACCTCCTCGCGCGTCCTGAGGCGACCCTACCTGCCCCAGAACGACGAGAGCGAGTGCCGCGACGATCCGCTGGCACCCGCTCCGACGTGCAGTTCCGACACGTTGCGTCGGGCTGACAGGATTTGAACCTGCGACCCCTTGACCCCCAGTCAAGTGCGCTACCAAGCTGCGCTACAGCCCGCTCCAGGTCGCCCTGGGAAGCGTCCGAACACTAGCAGGCTC
>JBKJVH010000215.1:0-4663 GCA_046590985.1 Mycobacteriales bacterium | reverse complement strand
GATCTTCCCCGAGGTGCTGGCGACCGTCGCCGGTCACAGCAAGGTCGACTACGGCTTCCACCTGGCACCGATGACGGCCGAGCAGATCACCGAGATCCCCTGGCTGATCGACGAGATGGGCGTCACCAGCTTCAAGTACTACATGTTCTACAAGGGCTTCAACCTCGCCGCGTCGAGCTCGGACGCGAAGTCCTACACGATGAGCGACAACTACGACCTGGGTCACCTGCTCGAGATCATGGAGACGGTCGCGACCGCGCAGGCCCAGCGACCCGGGACCCGTCTGTCGGTCAGCCTGCACTGCGAGCAGGCCGAGCTGATGCGGGTCTTCATCGAGCGCGCCAAGGCCGACCCAACGGTCAGCGGGCTAGCTGAATATTCCGCCGGCCGGCCGCCCCTGACCGAGCGGCTGGCGATCGAGGAGGCCGGCGTGCTGGCCGATGCCACCAAGGTCAATGTCAACCTGCTGCACCTGTCGAGCGCGCTGGCTCTTGAGACGGCGGTGGCCCTCAACCTGCGCTACCCCGAGATGGACATGAACCGAGAGGTGACGCTGCACCACCTTGCTCTCGACCACGAGACGCTCGACGCCAGAGGGGGTGTGGGCGGCAAGGTCAACCCGCCGATCCGGACCCGCAGCGACAACGCGGCCTTGTGGGAGGGCGTCCGCCGGGGCCAGGTCGGCACCGTCGCCTCCGATCACGCCTGCTGCATGGAGGCCGAAAAAGGTGACGAGCTCTGGCCGGCACAGCCCGGTTTCGGCGGCACCGCGTTGCTGTATCCCGTGATGCTGTCCGAAGGGTTCCACAAGCGCGGCATCAGTCTCGAGCGGATCGCCCAGGTCGTGAGCACACGTCCGGCCCAGAACTTCGGGCTGAGCGGACGCAAGGGAGCCATCGCGGTCGGTGCCGACGCGGACCTGGCGATCGTCGACCTCGACCTCGAGCAGGTCGTCACGGCCGAGCTGTGCCAATCAGCGCAGGACCATTGCCCGTTCGAGGGAGAGACCGTCAAGGGCTGGCCGGTCACCACGATCGTGCGTGGCAACCCGGTCTACGTCGACGGCAAGATCAGCGAGGAATTCTCAGGCGAATACCTGAAGCGCCGCTGACGTGTATGACCTCGCGCTGCTTTTGCACATCCTGCTGCTGACCTACTGGCTGGGAGCCGACCTCGGGGTCTTCTACTCCAGCCGCTACATCCTCAAGCCCGAGCTCGGCACCGAGGCGCGCGCCACCGCTCTGAAGATCATGGCCTGGCTGGATGTGTCACCCCGACTGTGTCTGGTCCTGTTCCTCCCCTCCGGTGTCACCCTGATGGCGCTGGACTCCTTCGGCCGCGACACCTTCAGCGGCTGGCCTCTGGCAGCAGTCTGGGTGGCGTCGGCGATCTGGTTCGGGCTGGTGCTTGCTGACCACGTGATGCATGACTCGCCCGTGCAGAAGCGGGTCAAGCAACTCGACCTGTTGGCCCGCTTCACCGTTATCACGGTGCTGCTCACAGCCTCGATCTACACCCTTGCGGTTGACGAGCCGTTCGGCGTGCAGACCAACCCGAAGATGACGACGGGCAGCACCCCTGACGTGGAGAAGGACCTGCGTCGCAGCATCGTCGGGAGCCAGCCCTACGTCGCGGCGATCTGGCTCTGCGTCGTCGGCTCCGCGCTGCTCGGCCTCGCCAAGCCCGGCGCGAACATCTAACCCGGGAAGTCGCCCGCGCGCGAAAGCAGTCCTGGCACGGTTTTGCCCAGCTGCTCCCCCACCCAGACGGCACTGTCTTGCAGCAACGCCAGGTCGAGGCCGGTCGGCAGTCCGCTGCGGTGCAGCAGATAGACCAGGTCCTCGGTCGCGATGTTGCCCGTCGCGTTCGGCGCGAACGGACACCCGCCGATGCCGCCGATCGACGCGTCGAGCACGTCGAGCCCCTCGTCGACCGCTGCCACCGCATTCGCGTACCCGGTATTGCGGGTGTTGTGGAAATGCGCCCGCAACCTCACATGCGAGGGCACGGCGGCACGCACCGCCGCCACTCGGGCGCGCACGTCCGCGGGCACCCCGACGCCGATCGTGTCGGCCAAGGCGATCTCACCGACGCCGTCCACAGCGCACTGGCGGGCCAACTCGGCCACCCGATCGACGCCCACCTCGCCGGAGAATGGACACCCGAAGGCCGCGGCCAGCGTCACCGAAACGGCGCGGCCCTCGGTGCTCACCAAAGCGGCCACCCGGCCGGCCATCGCCACGGCCTCAGCAGTCGGCATCCCGCTGTTGCGCTCGGAAAACGCATCGGTGCTGACCACCACGACGTTGACCTCGTGGACCGCGGTCTCCAGCGCCCGCAGCGCGCCCCGCTCGTTGAGCACCAAGCCAGAGCTGACCAGACCGGCGATCCCCTGGACGCCCGCTAGAACCGCTTCGGCGTCGGCCATCTGCGGGACCAGCCGCGGGTTGACGAAGGACGCCAGCTCGACCCGGCGGGCGCCGGCGGCGACCGCCCGTCGTACCAGCTCGACTTTTTGCTCGGTGCTCAGCAGCACCGGCTCGTTCTGCAGGCCGTCACGCGGGCTGACCTCGACGATCTCGACCACGCCAGGTCCTTTCAGCGGAACGGTGTTCCGCTTATGCTACGCCGGTGATCCGCCACCTGGTCTTCATGACCTTCAACGATCCGGCCGATGCGCCGGAGTGCCAGCGGCGGCTCGAGGCGCTGCCCGCCGGCATCCCGCAGATCCTGACCCTGGAGGTCGGGCTCGACGTCGTGCGCAGCGACGTTTCCGCGCATCTGGCGCTGGTGACCACACACGCCGACCTCGACGCGCTGCGGGCCTACCAGTCGCACCCGGTGCACCAGGAGTTCGGCGCGTGGGTGAAGCCACGGCTCGCGGCTCGCCACGTCGTTGACCTCCAGGTGTGAGGTCGTTCCGCTCAGCGGTACAACTCGCTAGGGTCACCACGTTCGACCGAAACGAGGACCAGTCATGACCGAAGCAGCCCAAGGCGGGCAGACCATCGCCGGCATCGAACGGGCCCTCGATGCGCTCTCGCTGTTTGCCGAGTCGTCGTCGCCCAGCCTCGGTGTGACCGAGATCGCGCAGGCGCTCGGGTTGTCCAAAGCTGTCGTCCACCGGATCCTGGCGTCCTTTCGGGCCAAGGGATTCGTGGAGCTCGACGAGACGACCCGGCGCTACTCCCTCGGCCCCCGCATCCTGTTCCTCGGCCTGACCTACCTCGACCGCATCGACATCGTCCAGGTGGCGAGGGTCGCGATGGCCGAGCTGTGCTCGCTGACCGAGGAGACGGCGACGCTGTCGCTGCGATCGGGTGACCAGCGGGTCTACGTCGACCAGGTGACGCCGAGTCGCGACGTCAAGATGTCGGTCGCCCTGGGTCTGCCCTATCCGCTGCACGCCGGCGCGTCGTCCAAGGCCTTCCTGGCCTTCCTGACTCCTGCCGAGGTCGACGCCTACCTGTCGGGCCCGGCGTTGACCGCCCTGACGCCCAAGACCGTGATCGACCCTCGCAAGCTGCGCAAGGAGCTGGCCGCGATCCGGGAGGCGGGTTATGCGCAGTCCTTCGGCGAGCGGATGGAAGGGGCCGGCGCCGTGGCCGCACCGGTGTTCGGACGGGACGGCACCCCGGCCGGGGTGATCAGCGTGTGCGGTCCGATCGAGCGATTCCGGGCCGAAGCCGACAAGGCCGCCGCGTTGCTGCTCGAGCACACCCGCGACGCCTCACAACGGCTCGGGCACCGCGCCGCTGCCGTCTAGCGGAACGCTGTTTCGTTTTCCCGTCCAGCATGCGAGGATGGGCGCCCATCGCCCCAGCCCGGAGGACCCATGACCATCGAGGCGCTCGAGATCAGCGAGCCCACCAGCGTCCCGGCTGCAGCCCCCGCTGCCGACAGTGGGGGCGGCCTGTTCGCCGGTCGACTCGCGTTGGCGATCGTCGCCGGCGGCCTGCTCGTCATCGGCCTCGGGTGGTATGGCATCTCCGGTGACGGCGCCCTCATCGAGGGCAAGACCGATCTCCGCGCACAGCTCCCCTACCTGATCTCCGGTGGGTTTCTCGGCCTCGGCCTGATCATCCTCGGATCGGCGCTGCTCGTGGCTCACACCACCCGCGTGGAGCGGGCCCGGGGCGATGCGCTGATGGAGGTGCGCTTCGACAGCCTGATCGCGGCGTTGGGAGGCGCCCGCCTTGCCGTGGCTCCCGAAGGATTCGTCGTCGCGGGCGCTGCCGCCTATCACCGAGCCGACTGCCGACTGGCCGGCAGCGGGCAGAACGTGGACTACGTGAGCGTCGAGGCGGCCGAGGACAGTGGCTTGCGGCCCTGCCGCAACTGCCTCGGCTGAGCCGACACCGGCACCACCAACGGTCCCAGCGCCAGGCGGTCGCGCCGCAACCGCTCGGCTCGTGCGCGCGGCCGGGGGCTGGATGCATCCCCGAGTGACCAACCGATGGCGGCCAGCAGCAACAGGGCCAGCGTGGCAAGGGCAGCCAACCCCGCCTGCGACGAACGGCCCGACGCCCGGGTGAGGGAGTACGGCGGCAACGCCGTCGCCGTGCGGACCGGCTGCGCCGGTGCCACGGCGGGGGTCGGTAGCGCCTGAGGCGTCGGCGCAGGTGGTGACAGCCAAGGGGGCACGAACAAACCGGGGTCCGGG
>JBKJVH010000072.1:0-17936 GCA_046590985.1 Mycobacteriales bacterium | reverse complement strand
CCACGCGCTGGCGCTCGCCGCGGGCGCATCCCTGGTGAACATGGAGTTCCTGCAGTTCCATCCGACAGGCATGGTCTGGCCAATCTCGGTCAAGGGCATCCTGGTCACCGAGTCGGTCCGCGGTGAGGGCGGTGTCCTTCGCAACTCCGAAGGCAAGCGCTTCATGTTCGACTACATCCCGCCCTACTTCGCGGCGGAGACAGCGGACAACGAGGAAGAAGCCGACCGCTGGTACGACGACCACGCCAACAACCGGCGCCCACCGGAGCTGCTCCCCCGCGACGAGGTCGCGCGCGCGATCAACGCCGAGGTCAAGGCCGGCCGGGGATCGCCCCACGGCGGCGTCTTCCTCGACGTCGCGTCGCGGCGTACGGAAGAAGACATCAAGCGCCGACTGCCGGCGATGTACCACCAGTTCAAGGAGCTGGGCGAGGTCGACATCACCAAGGAGGCGATGGAGGTCGGTCCGACCTGCCACTACGTGATGGGTGGGGTCGAGGTCGACCCCGACACCCAGGAGTCGATCATCAAGGGCCTGTACGCCGCCGGCGAGTGCTCCGGCGGCATGCACGGGTCCAACCGGCTCGGCGGCAACTCGCTGTCGGACCTGCTGGTGTTCGGCAAGCGCGCCGGCGAGGCCGCGGCCGTGCGCTCCAAGAGCGCCTCAAAGCCCGCTCCCCCGACGGCGGCGCAGCTCGCGGACGCCGAGGCGGAGGCGCTCGCGCCGTTCACGAACGCGACCGGCGACAACCCGTACACGGTGTGGGCCTCGCTGCAGGCCGCGATGCAGGAGCTGGTCGGGATCATCCGGAACGGCGACGAGGTGCGTCAGGCTCTGGCCGTCATCGAGGACCTGAAGACCAAGACGTTCAAGGTCGAGGGCGGCCGGGTGTTCAACCCGGGCTGGAACCTCGCCATCGACATGCGCAACCTGCTGCGCGTCTCGGAGTGCATCGCGAAGGCCGCCATCGAGCGCGAGGAGAGCCGCGGCGGGCACACCCGCGACGAGTTCCCCAAGCCCTCGGAGGAGTGGGGCAAGCTCAACCTGATCTGCACCCTGAACGACAGCGGACACATCGACCTGACCCGTAAGGACCTGCCGCAGATGCCCGCGGACCTGGCCACGATCTTTGAGGAGGCCGGAAAGTAATGGGCTACAAGAAGAAGATGAAGATCTGGCGCGGCGGGCCCGAGGGCGGGGCCCTGCAGGACTTCGAGGTGGAGTGCAACGAGGGCGAGGTCGCCCTCGACCTGCTGCACCGCCTCCAGGCCACGCAGACCGGTGACCTCGCGGTCCGCTGGAACTGCAAAGCCGGCAAGTGCGGCTCGTGCTCCGCCGAGATCAACGGCAAGCCGCGGCTGCTCTGCCTGTGCCGCATGGGTGACTTCACCGAGGAAGAAACCATGACGATCACGCCGTTGCGGGCCTTCCCGGTCATCAAGGACCTGGTCACCGACGTGTCCTTCAACTACAAGAAGGCCGCCGAGATCCCGGGCTTCACCGGGCCGGAGCGCGTCAACGGCGAGCCGTACCGCATGCAGCAGATCGATGTGGAGCGCTCCCAGGAGTTCAGGAAGTGCATCGAGTGCTTCCTGTGCCAGGACGTCTGCCACGTCATCCGTGACCACGAGGACAACAAGGAGGCCTTCTCCGGCCCCCGCTTCCTCATGCGGATCGCCGAGCTGGACATGCACCCGCTCGACACGGTGGACCGCAAGGACTTCGCCAAGGAGGACGCCGGCCTGGGCTACTGCAACATCACCAAGTGCTGCACCGAGGTCTGCCCCGAAGGCATCCACATCACCGACAACGCTCTCATCCCGCTGAAGGAGCGCGTCGTCGACAAGAAGTACGACCCGCTGGTGTGGCTGGGTTCGAAGATCGGCCGACGTTCGTCCTAGGTCAGGTCCCGACACCTCCTCCCAGTCGGGTTCCGGACTTCTCTAGGGACGCATCACCCGTTCGTCGTGCTTCATGACTGCAGGAAACGGTGAGTTCTGCCGACAGGGTAGGTACCGCACCCGAGGGGGCCGACATGAAGCAGCTGCAGATCACCCGGACACCACGACCGCCCGCGCCTGTCGAGATCGACACCCGCACCCCCAGCGGCCGGGTCCTGCCCTTCTAGCCCGACACACCCGGCAGGCGTACGCGCAGCCGGGCGCCGCCGAGCGGGCTGTCGAGCACCGCGACGTCGCCGCCGTGACGTCGCGCGATCTCGCGGACCAGCGCCAGCCCGAGGCCTGAGCCGCCCTCCGCGCGGTCGCGTGAGGGGTCCACCCGCACCCAGCGGTCGAAGACCCGCTCGCGGTCCACCGGGGCGATCCCCGGGCCGTCGTCGTCGACGTCCAGGACGGCGGTGCTCCCGTCGCTCCAGGTGCGGACCTCGACGGTGGTGGCGTACCGGCGGGCGTTGGCGGTGAGGTTGTCGACGAGCCGGCCGAGCGACGCGGCGTCGCCGAGGACGAGCACCGGATCGCCGGTCCCGCCGGCGATCTCACGCAGGTCGACCGGCAGCAGCTCGAGCCGGCCGCCCTCGAGCCGGGCCAGGGCCAGCAGGTCCTCGACGAGCGTGGCAAGCCGGCCGACCTGGTCCTGCAGGTCCGGGATCAGCTCAGGCATCGCAAGCGAAGGGTGCTCCTGGGCGATGTCGAGCTGCACCCGCAGCCCGGCCAACGGGGACCGGAGCTCGTGCGCGGCGTCAGCGACGAAGGCCTGCTGCTGGGCGACCAGGGCACGCTGGGAGGCCAGCAGCGCGTTCAGGGTGCGGGACAGCCGGCCGATCTCGTCCGCACCCGAGGAACCGGGGAGCACGGCCGACGCGGCCGGGTCCGCCGCCATCTCCTCCGCGGCCGCTCGGAGCTGCTCGACCGGCCGAAGTGCGAGCCCGGCGACCAGGTAGACGAGCCACGCGGAGCCGGCGACCAGCAGCGGCACCACCACGAGCAGCACGACCTTGAGCGCGCGCAAGGCGCGCCGGATGTCCCCCAACGGAGCGGCCACCACGATCGTGACGCGGCGACCGGCCAGCGTGCCGCCCTCGACGCGCACCCGGAGCGGCGTGCCGGCGTAGGAGCCCTCCTCGTCGGTGCGGACGCCCGGTCCCGACGGCTCCGCGAGCGGCTGCAGCTGGCTGGCACCGGGGCTGGCGGCGAGCACGCTGCCGTCCGAGGCCAACACCTGCTCGAGCAGCGGCGAGCCGGCCGGCAACGGCAAGGTGCCCGGCAGCTGGTCGGTCGCGACCAGGGTCCGGAGCGTGTCGGAGGCGGTGCGGGTCTGGCCGTCGAGGTCGCGAAGCCGGCCGGCGGAGAACACCGCCGCCACCGCCACGGTGGCGATGACCAGGGCCACCGAGAGCGGCACGGCCGCTGACAGCACGATCCGGGTGCGCAGGCTCCGGCCGTCCCACCACGCCCTCACGCTGAGCCGAGCCGGTAGCCGCCGCCGCGTACCGTCACGACCGCGTCCCGGCCGAGCTTGCGGCGCAGGTAGCCGACGTAGACCTCCACCACGTTCGGGTGCGTGTCCGGGTCGGCGTCAAAGACCCGCTCCAGCAGGTCGAGCTTGCTGACGACCGCTCCGTCCGCGCGCATCAGGTGCTCCAGCAGCCGGAACTCCCGCGGGCTCAGGTCGACCTCCTGCTCGCCGCGGTGCACCAGGTGCCGGCCGGCGTCGAGCGTCAGGTCGCCTCGTACGAGCGTGCTCGAGGCCTGCGCCCGGCCGCGCCGCTCCAGCGCCCGCAGCCGCGCGACCAGCACGACGTACGCGAAGGGCTTCACGAGGTAGTCGTCGGCGCCGAGGTCGAAGGCGTCCGCCAGGTCGTACTCGCCGTCCTTCGCCGAGAGCATCAGCACCGAGGTGTGGGTGTCCGTCGCCCGGAGCCGCTTGAGCACCTCATAACCTGACAACCCGGGCAGCATGATGTCCAGTACCACCGCGTCGTAAGTATGCGCGGCACAGGCCTCCAGCGCAGCGTTGCCGTCGTGCACCACGTCCACCGTGAAGCCGTCGGCCACCAACCCACGGGCCAGCGCGAGGACGGTCCGGACCTCGTCGTCGACCAGCAGGACCTTCACGCAGGCAGTCTCCCCCACCTCGGCCGGTCGGCTCTCAGGTAACTCTCAGCGCGGGGCGTGGGGAACGGCGCATGCTCATCCCATGAGCCACCTCTCCCGCACCGCTCGTCGCCGCGTCGCCTGGTCGGCGCCCCTGCTGACCGCTGCCGTCCTCGGCGGCGCAGCCCTGCTGCCGAACACGGCCGCCGCGAGCGCACACCCCAACCTGCCCGTCCGTACCCCGGCTCAGCTGCTGGCCGCCGTGCAGACCGCCGACGTGAGCACGCTGTCCGGCACGATCGTGGAGACCGCCCGCCTCGGCCTACCGTCGCTCCCCGGCGCCGGGGAGGCGGCCGCTCTCACCTGGCAGACCCTCGTGACCGGTACGCACAGCGCCCGCATCTGGCTCGACGGTCCCGACAAGCAGCGCCTGGCGCTGCTCGGCCAGCTGTCGGAGTCCGACGTGATCCACCACGGGCGGGACGTCTGGACCTACACCAGCTCGACCCGGACCGTCGGCCACACCGTCCTGCCGGCGGCGAAGCCCGAGACGAAGCAGCGGGACCTGACGACCTACACCCCGCAGGGCGCGGCCGCGGAGGCGCTCAAGGCGATCGACCCGTCGACCGTCGTCACCGTCGACCGGACCGCCCGGGTCGCCGGTCGGGCGGCGTACACGCTGGTGCTGACGCCGCGGGACAGCCGCTCGACGGTGCGCAAGGTGACCATCGCGGTCGACGCGACCAAGAACGTGCCGCTGCGGGTGCAGGTCTTCGGCGCGGCCGTGGCGCCGGCCTTCGAGACGGCCTTCACCGACATCTCGTACAAGACGCCGGCCGCGTCGGTGTTCGCGTTCACGCCACCCAAGGGCGCGACGGTCACGAACAACCTGCTGGGCAGCGCCCCGACCGGCTCGGCCAAGCCTGACCACGTGGTCGCCGGCACCCAGCCCGAGGCCACCACGGTCGGCACCGGCTGGACGAGCGTGCTCGTCCTGCCCGCCGGGAGCAACCCGCTCGGCTCCGACACGATGCTCGACAAGCTGACGACCACGCTGCCCAACGGGGACAAGCTTCTCCGCACCGCCCTGCTCAACGCGCTGATCACCAAGGACGGCCGGGTGCTCGTCGGGGCGGTCTCGCCCGCCGTGCTGGAGCAGGCCGCCGGGTGACGTCCACCGCCGTCGCCCCACAGCTGGCCGTCCGGGAAGGCCTCGCGCCCGCGATCCGGACCACCGGCCTCACCCGGCGGTTCGGGTCGCAGGTCGCCGTCGGGGGCGTCGACCTGCTGGTTCCTCGAGGCGCGGTGTACGGGTTCCTCGGACCGAACGGGTCCGGCAAGACCACCACCATCCGGATGCTGCTCGGGCTGCTGTCGGCGGACGACGGCGAGATCGAGATCCTCGGTGAGCCGATGCCCGACCGGCTCCGCGAGGTGCTCCCCCGCGTCGGCGCGCTCATCGAGGGGCCGGCGTTCCACCCCTACCTGACGGGGGCGGCGAACCTGCGACGCCTCGACGTGAGCGACGCGACCGCCGACCCCGCCACCAGCAAGGAGCGGATCGCGGCCGCCCTGGCCCGGGTCGGTCTCACCGCGGCCGCCGGCAAGAAGTTCCGGCACTACTCCCTCGGCATGAAGCAGCGCCTCGGCCTCGCCGCCGCACTGCTCCAGCCCCGCGACCTGCTGGTGCTGGACGAGCCCACCAACGGCCTGGACCCGCAGGGCACCCGCGAGGTGCGGCACCTGGTCCGCGAGCTCGCCCAGGACGGCACCACCGTGCTCGTGTCCAGCCACCTGCTGGCCGAGGTGGAGCAGATCGCCACCCACGTCGGCATCATGTCCGGCGGCGAGCTGCTCCGGCAGGGCACGCTGACCGAGGTGCTCTCCGACGGCATCGCCGTGATCACCGTACGTACCCCCGATCTCGAGACCGCCTCGGCCGCGCTGTCGTCCCTCGGCGTCGAGGACGTCACCGTCGACCGGGAGCACCAGCACGTCCAGGGCAGGCTCGGGGACGTCTCCGCGGAAGCGGTCGCGCACGCCGTCGTCACCGCCGGTGCCCGGCTGCGCGGGCTCGCGGTGGAGCGCCCCGACCTCGAGGACCTGTTCGTCTCGCTCACCGGGGAGGGCTTCGATGTCCTCCGCTGACGCTGCTTCCACCCTGGGGTACGCGCTGCCCCGGCCGCGCTACCGCGGCGCCTTCTGGCGCCTGTACAAGGGCGAGCTGGCCCTGCTGGTGCGCCGGCGCCGGAACCTCGCACTGCTCGTCGTGCTGTCCGGGATCCCGCTGATCCTCGGGCTGGCCGTCTACGCGAGCACCCCGCGTGGCGGGGAGGGACCTGCGTTCCTCGGGCAGATCACCGGCAACGGGCTGTTCCTGGTGTTCACGGCCCTGACGGTCTCGCTGCCGGTGTTCCTGCCGCTGGTCGTGAGCGTCGTGGCCGGTGACAGCATCGCCGGCGAGGCGGGCATGGGCACGTTGCGGTACCTGCTCACGGTCCCTGTCACGCGCGGTCGGCTGCTCGCCGTCAAGACCCTCGGGGTCGCGACGTTCACGGCGATGGCGGTGCTCACCGTCGCGGTCGTCGGCCTCGTCACCGGGGCGCTGCTGTTCGGCGTCGGGGACGTGACGCTGCTCTCCGGCGACACGGTCAGCCTCGGGTCGGGCCTGCTCCGGGCGCTCGGGGTCGCGGCCTATGTGACGGTCGCGCTGTTCGGGCTCGCCGCGGGCGGGCTGTTCGTGTCGACCCTGACGGAAAACGCGATCGCCGCGATGGCCACCACCCTCGGGCTCGTCGTACTGTCGTTCCTGCTGGACGCCGTCCCGCAGCTCAGCGCGGTGCACCCGTGGCTGCTGACGCACAACTGGCTCGGCTTCGGAGAGCTGCTCCGGAGCCAGGTGGACACCGGCGCGCTGCTGCGCTGGAGCGCCCTGCACGGCGCCTACGCGGCGATGTTCCTGTCGCTGGCCTGGGCACGGCTCACGACCAAGGACATCACGAGCTAGGAGCGCCTGCCTCGCTGTGGAGCTGCCGCTGCTCCTGGCTGATCTCGCGTTGCAGGAAGAAGTTCAGGGCGGTCCGGATGCTCGCGACCGCGGCGAGGATGCCCAGCTCGTTGAGGGTCGGGGCCACCGCCGTCCGGAGGACGTCACCGGCGAGCTGAAACTCCAGCCCCAACGTCAGGTACCGACCCAGGCCGAGCCGGATCGCGACGAAGCGATGCTCGGCCGCGCGGTGGCGCGTCATGGCATCGAGGAAGCGCACCAGGGCGAACAACGCGCCCAGGAAGATCACCAGGCCACCGGCCGCCTCGATGAACCGGACCAGCTGCTCGATGAGGTCCTTGAGGAAGGTCGCGCTCATGTGCGGCGCACCCGCGCCTGGGCGTGCACGACAGCTGTCATGGACGGGTACTCCCCACAAGATCACGTCAGCAACCGCAGCAGGTGCTCAAGGCACCGGTATCACCCGGGATGCAGAGGGACGGCAGACTGGTAGGCGTGCCGACCCGCCGAACACGCAATGCGAGCGACCACCACCCGGTCGAGCGGTTGCTCCCCGTCGCCGGTCGGAGCCGGGAGCTGGACCGCCTCACCGACCTGGCGGCCCGCCTCGTGGGTGTCCCCTCCGCTCAGGTGTCGCTGCTCACGGACGTGCAGACGGTGGCGGGCGGCAGCGGTCTGGCGCCAGGTGTCAACGGCAGCCAGGGGCCGCTCGGTGACTCGCTCTGCACCGTCGCCTCAGGGCTCTCGGGGCCGCTGGTCATCGGCGACACCGCTGTGGACGCCCGTGTCTGCCACTTGACCCCCGTCACCTCGGGAGCCGTCGGCGCTTACCTCGGTGTGCCGCTGACGGACACCAGCGGCCGGGTTCTCGGGGTCCTGTGCGTGTTCGGCCCCCAGGCCCGGTCCTGGTCGGCGTTCGACGTGGGGGTCGTCGAGGAGCTGGCCTCCGCCGTCCTCGCGCAGCTCGAGCTGTCGGCCATGACCACTGAGTACGGAGCGGACCGGCTGCGCTGGGAGGCCGCCGTCGAGGCCGCCGGGATCGGGTCCTTCGTGTGGGACCTGGCCACGGACCGGCTCGACTGGGACGAGCGCCTGCAGGAGCTCTTCGGCTACCTGCCGGGAGAGTTCGAACCGCACATCACCGAGGGGTTCGCCCGCATCCACCCGGAGGACCGGCCTGGCCTGGACGACAGCCTCAACGTGGCCATCACGAGCTGCAGCGACTTCCGCGCCGACTACCGGGTCGTGCTGCCCGGCGGCGCGCATCGCTGGATCGCCGCGCGCGGGCGAGCCATCGGCACCGGGCCTGGCGCTGCCGTCCAGCTCGTGGGCACGGCTCACGACATCACCGAGGTGCGCACCGCCCGCGACGAGGCCGCCCGGCTGCTGGAGGACATGTCCATCGGGTTCGCACGGGTGGACCGCGACTGGGTGCTCACCTACCTCAACCGGGAGGGCTCCCGCGTCGTCGGACTCGCTCCGGACGAGGTCCACGGCAAGGTGCTGTGGGACGTCTTCCCGGGCCTGTACGACATGGAGTTCGGGGAGCTGTACCGCCAAGCCGTCGAGACCGGTGAGGTCGTCCAGGTCGAGGCGTGGTACGACCATCTCCGAGGTTGGTATGACGTGCGCGCCGTCCCGGACCAGGACGGCCTGTCGATGTACTTCCAGGAGGTCACGGCCCGGCACGAGCAGCAGGAGCGCGCCGACGCCGCCACCGCCCGGCTTGAGCTGCTCGCTCTCGTGAGCTCCGAGCTGGCTGCGGCCAACCTGGAGCCGCACGGCGCTGTGGACCGCCTCGCGCAGCTCATGGTCCCGGTGCTCGCCGACTGGACCCTGGTGTCGCTCGTCGAGGGGAGCGAGGTGCGCGACGTGGGGTTCTGGCACCGCGACCCGGCCCTGCGGGACGCGGTGGCGACGTACGCCGCAACCCGGCTCCTCGACCGCGAGAGTCTCGGCGCGGTGGATGAGGCCCGGCGCACCAAGCGACCCGTCATCCTCACGTCCGACGTGACCCGCGACGTCTTGCCAACGCTCGGCTCGGAGGCCGCGCGCGCGGCGCTGGTCACGCTGGCACCGGAGTCCGCCGTGGTCGTACCGTTGACGGCCCGTGGCAACCTGACCGCCATCCTCACCCTGTGCCGCGGGGCTGACCGGCCGGCTGCCTCACCCGACGAGATCGCGACGGCGTGTGAGGTCGCGGCCCGCGCCGGCCTCGCCCTCGACAACGCGCTGCTCTACGACCAGCAGCGGCGGTTGTCCGAAGGGCTGCAGCGCAGCCTCCTCACCGACCCGCCGGAACCTGACCACCTCCAGATCGTGGTGCGCTACGTCGCGGCGGCTGAGGCGGCGTCCGTCGGCGGCGACTGGTTCGACGCGTTCCTGCAGCCCGACGGTGCGACCGTCGTGGTCATCGGCGACGTCATGGGCCACGACGTGGCGGCCGCGGCCGCGATGGGCCAGATGCGCAGCTTGCTGCGAGGCATTGCCTGGTACAGCGGGGAGGGACCTGCCGCCGTGCTCGCCGGGGTGGACCACGCGATGCTGGGGCTGCAGGTCGACACCACCGCGACGGCCGTGGTCGCGCGTCTCGAGCAGAACGAGGACGAGTCGGAGCGCGGCGTCACCCGGCTCCGGTGGTCCAACGCCGGGCACCCGCCGCCGATGGTCCTCAATCCCGACCGCTCCGTCGTGGTCCTCGGTGGGGTTGAGGCTGACCTGCTCCTCGGTCTCGATCCCGAGACAGAGCGCGCTGAGTCAGCCCTCACCGTGGACCGGGGGGCCACCGTGCTGCTCTACACCGACGGCCTGGTGGAGCGACGCGGACAGAGCCTGACCACCGGTCTCGAGCGGCTCCGCCGCACCCTCGTCGACCTTGCCGATGAGGACCTCGACGGCCTCTGCGACGGGCTGCTCGAGCGACTCGTGCCGAAGGGCTCGGAGGACGACGTCGCGCTCGTGGCGGTCCGACTGCACCGCCAGGACCGGCCCCGACCCCCCGAGGCCGGACCCAACCGGGTGCCGCCGACGGTGGATCAGGCACCCAGGTAGACGAACCCGTAGGCCTCGGTCCGGGCGCACAGAAGTGTCACCACCTGTTGGCCTGGGTCGAGACAGGCGCGCCCAGGAGAACGGCACGTTCACACAGTCGATCAGCGGCATATCCCGGTGGTCGGCCTGCCGAGGGCGATGCGGCCCGCACCCTCGCGACACCTCCGCCCGCCCGAGCCATTGTTGGATTGGCAGCCGCCACGCCCCGCGTTTCGCTGCAAACCCAGCAGTCGCCGCCGAGCCCCGCGACCCGGTGAGCCCCTTGCGCGGCTGGGTCAAGAGGGCACGGAGAGGAACGCCAGCGGAGTGTTCCTTGTAGATTGCCACTAACGTTGCTACTGCAGTAGCATTCAGGGATGAAGGTCAGCGTCAGCCTCCCGGACGAGGACATCGAGTTCCTCGACGCCTACGCCCACGAGCAGGGCATCAGCTCTCGTTCGGCGGTCGTTCAGAAGGCCGTGCGGCTGCTGCGCGCCGTCGAGCTCAGCGACGACTACGCCTCCGCATGGCAGGAATGGAGCGGGTCAGAGGACGACTCGCTCTGGCGCGCCACCGTCGCCGACGGCGTCGCGACCTGATGCGCCGCGGCGACATCTGCGTCATCGACCTGGACCCGGCCCGAGGCACGGAAGCACGCAAGAGCAGACCGGCGGTGATCGTCAGCAACGATGGCGCCAACAGCACAGCCACCCGACTCGGCCGTGGCGTCGTCACCGTCGTCCCGGTGACCTCCAACGTCGAACGCGTCTACCCGTTCCAGGTGCTCTTGCCGGCAAGCGCCACGGGATTGGTTGTCGACTCGAAGGCGCAAGCGGAGCAGGTGCGCTCCGTTGACGTCGAGCGCGTGCAACGTCGTGTGGGGGCGGTGCCGCCGGATCTGATGAACCAGCTCGACGACGCGCTGAGGTTGCACCTCGCCCTCTGAACAGGCGAGCCCGGAGCGATCTGGGAGAGTCCGCGAAATCACGGTCTCCACCGGCCAACCACGGACACCTTCAGATCAAGCGAGAATGCTTGCTGTACAAGGACTTTCCCGTCGATCAGGCGCGTTTCACACGCCCAGATAAAGGAAGCCGTAGGCCTCATCCCGGAACGGGATCCCCGCCGCCGTGAGGGCGACGTCCCAGTCCCCCGTACACGCCGGGTCGGCCAGCTCCATGCCGTGGTCTGCGGTGAGCAGGATCGTGGTGCTCGCCAGCAGCCCGCGCTCCTCGAGCAGGTCGAGCCACACCCCCAGCCGCAGGTCCGCGTCGCGCAGACCGGCGCGGGCGATGTCGGAGCACGGCCCGCCGGCATGGTGCGCCGCGTCCGTCAGCGTGGTGTTCCACCACATCAGCGTCGGCGGCTCCTCACGCCACAGCTCCAACGCCTGTACGAGGCCGGCTCCGTCCACCGTCGAGCCCCACGCGTAGTCGGCGTTGCCCAGGTGCTCGTGCGAGGCATGCGGGTCCTCCGTCGGGGAGGGCAGCGTCGCCATCAGCCCGCCGGTGCCGTCGTTGGCCCGGATCAGCGCGAACGTGGAGTAGTCGGCGCCGACGTCGACCGGGTCGTTGACGCAGGCGGTGCGCCCCGGCACCCGCTGGAAGACGGTCTCGATGCCCGGCCGCAGGTAGTCCATCGAGCGGTGCCAGTTCGCGTTGGAGTTCGGCACGACCTGCTCGCCGAGCTCCCGGTCGAAGAACGCGTTGTTGACGATGCCGTGCCGGCCGGGGCCGACGCCGGTCAGAGCGCAGGTGTGGTTCACCAGGGTGACCGACGGGAACTCCGCGATCGCACCGCCGGTCAAGGCGACCCCGTTCGCGAGCAGCCGGGCGACGTTGGGGAGCGCCCCGACGGCTGCCAGGTGCAGCAGGTCCGCGCACTGGGCACCGTCCCAGAGCAGCCCGACGACGGGCCCGCCGGTGGCCGTCACCAGATCGATCGGGGTGCCGTCCATGTCCTCGTGTGATCCGCCTGCGAGGTGGGACAGCGTGGCTCCGACGTCCACGGTGCGGACGGCCCGCTCCAGCAGCCCGCGCGCCGAGACCCCGGCACCGGACAAGATCATGGGCGCCCGGGACTGGACCGCGTTGAGGGAGCCGTGCTCGCCGAGGTGACCGCCGCGCTCGGGCCAGTGATGGGCGCCGGTGTGCACGACCGCCAGGTCGGGGGCGCGCGGATCACTGAAGAGCGAGTGCAACCGGAGGGCGGCGTACGGGTAGGAGGTGTCCGACAACGGGTCCTGGTCGGCCACCGGGTCGACGCCGGCGAGCACGGTCGCGGTGCCATCAGGGGCGAGGCGGGCGTGCCCGGTGCTGTCGGCAACATGCACGTCGTCCCCGTCGCGCCAGGCGACCAGGTCGACGATCGGCGCCAGCTCGTCGCTGAGCAGCACCGCCAGCGCCCGGGTGCGGAGGTCGGCAAGGTCGCCTTCGGAGACGTACGGGGCGAAGTCACGCGACGGCAGCGGCACCATCGCACTCTACGGACAACCGCAACGCCCCGGCTCCGAGGAGGGGCCGGGGCGTTGCGTGGTGCGGGACTTAGCGGACCGCCAGGCGAGCGAGGCGCACCTGCAGGTTTGCCTTCTCGGCCTTGCGCTGCCAACGGCGGACGGTGACCAGGCGGCGGGCGCGGTTGTCGGCCTCCGCCTGGAGTTGTCGTTCCTGGACCAGCGCCTGAGCGGTCTGTTGAGCCAGTGGGGTGAGCATGAGCAGTCTCCTGAGGATGTAGTTCACGAGTGAGGATCGGGTTGCGGTGGTCACGCTGCGATCGCGTCCTTCCGGGGCCGGCCACGCGGCCGCTTGCGGGGCACGACGACCCCGGCCAGGACGAGCTCGCCGCCCCAGACGCCCCACGGCTCCCGGCGCTCGAGGGCGCTGGCGAGGCACGCAGCCCGCAGCGGGCAGGGAGCGCAGAGGGCCTTGGCCGTCTCCACGTCGGCCGGGGACTCCGCGAACCACAGGTCAGGGTCGACGCTGTGACAGGGGAGCTCGGTACCGGGCCCGGCGAGCTTGCAGGCCTCGTCGAAGTCGGTCGGGTGGGTTGCGGACATCGGGTCGAGTGCGGTCAGGGTTGACACCGGTTGTCACCTCCTCGTGACAGTGGCTCTCAGGTGGGTCTCACCAAGGGCCGGGTCGTGCTGGTCGTACGTGCCGGCTGTGTCGCCGGGAGCGGTGGTGCTGGCGGTCGTGCTGCCGTGTTTCTGGTGCGGGAATGCAAAAGGCCGCGGATCCCGGATCGGGTTCCGCGGCCTCGAGGGGCGCTGCGCTGGTGTTCAGCGCTGTCGTCCTCGAGGTTGTGGAACCCGGGCGTCGTCCGTACGGACGGCGCCGAGCTGCGTGGCCGGGGCGGCGTGCTTGGCGGCGCTGCCATAGGGCAGACCTGTCCCCTGGAGCGGCGAGATCGGCGCGCAGCCGAACCGCTCCCGCACGCCGCTGACCGGCGCCCACGCGGAGGTGGCCGGGAGCATCGTGTTGGTGTTCGTCATGGCGCACCTCCTTCGAGTCAGGGCGTCGGACAGTTCCGACTGCGTGCTGGGGAGGTTAGAGGTCGAGCCCAGAACGGCGCAATGGATTTATCGGACCGTTGTCGAAGAGTTTCGATCGGGGCGCGCTCGGCACACCCGCCGGAGTGCGGAGGTCGCCCGCCCCGGGGCCACGTCCTCAGCTGGCCGTGACCAGCGCCAGCACGTCCGCACCGAACTTGTCGAGCTTGACCTGCCCGATGCCGGGGATGGTCACGAGCGCGGCGACCGTCCCGGGCTTCTGCTCGGCGATCGCCACCAGCGTCGCGTCGGTGAACACGCAGTAGGCCGGTTGCCCCAGGCCCTTCGCGGTCACGGCGCGCCACTCCCGGAGCGCCTCGAACAACACGTCGTCCCGATCCGACGGGCAGCCGGCGCACCGGCCGAGCTTCTTGTCGACGGCTGCGTTCAGCACCGCCGAGCAGATCCGGCAGGTGACCGGCCCGCTCCCTCGCGACGGGCGCGCAGCCCGGGCGGCGGGTGCTTGCGACACCACGCCCCGGAGCAGACCGTCCAGGAAGCGCGAGGGTCGGCGGGACGCGCGCCCGCCCGGCGAACGGGCCAGCGCCCAGCTCAGGGACAGGTGCTCCCGGGCGCGGGTGATCCCCACGTACAGGAGTCGGCGTTCCTCCTCGACCTGCGCCGGGGTGTCGGCGTGCACCAGCGGGAGCGTCCCGTCGACCAGCCCGACGAGGAACACCGCGTCCCACTCCAGGCCCTTCGCGGCATGCAGCGAGGCGAGCGTGACGCCATCGACGGCCGGGGCGTGCTGCGCGGCGGCGCGTTCCTCGAGCTCGGCCACGAACTCCGGCAACGTCAGGGTCGCGTGGTCGAGCGAGAGCCGGTGCAGGGCGGCGAGCGACTCCCACTTCTCCCGCACGGCGCCGGACGACGACGGCGGCTCGAGAGTCCAGCCGCTGACCGACAGCACACTGGCCACCGCGTCCGGCAGCGCAGGTGGCAGGTCGTCGACGGCGCGGGCCTGGCCGCGGAGCAGCACGATCGCCTGCCGCACCTCCGGCCGGTCGAAGAACCGCTCGCCGCCGCGGATCACGTAGGGCACCTCGACGTTGGACAGCGCGGCTTCGTACGCCGCCGACTGCGCGTTGATCCGGTAGAGGATCGCCATCTCCCCCGCAGGAACGCCCTTCGCGATCAGCTGCCGGCAGCGTCCCGCCACCGCGGCAGCCTCGGCCGCCTCGTCCGGGTGCTCCCCGAACGACGGCGCCGGACCGGGCGACCGCTGGGCGATCAGCTCGAGCTTGTTCGGCACCCTGGCCAGCACCCCGTTGGCCAGGTCCACGACCTGGGGCGTGGACCGGTAGTCACGCACCAGCTGCACGACGGTCGCGTGCGGGAAGCGCGTCCGGAACCCCAGCAGGTACGACGGCGTCGCGCCCGTGAAGGAGTAGATCGTCTGCTGGGCGTCGCCCACCACGCACAGGTCGTCGCGGTCCCCGAGCCAGGCGTTGAGCAACCGCTGCTGCAAGGGCGTGACGTCCTGGTACTCATCGACCACGAACGAGCGGTAGCGGGACCGGAACTCAGTCGCGACGTCGGCGTGCTCCTCCAGGATCCCGGCGGTGTAGAGCAGCATGTCGTCGAAGTCCGCCACGCCCTGCGCCGTCTTCAGGTCGCGGTAGGCGGCGTACACGGCGGCGACGTCAGCGGCCGGGAAGGGTGGCGTCCGGTTCGCGGCAGCGGTGACGTAGGCCTCGGGCGAGGTGAGCGTGCAGGTCGCCCACTCGATCTCGCCGAGCAGGTCCCGGATCTCACTCGTACCAGGCCTGAGGCGGGCCCGGGCGGCGGCGTTCGCGACCAGCTGGAACTTGTTCGTCAACAGCTGCGGCGGCGCACCCCCGACGGTCTTGGGCCAGAAGTACGCCAGCTGCTTCATCGCGGCGGCGTGGAACGTGCGGGCCTGCACGCCGTCCGCGCCGAGCTGGCGGAGCCGGGTGCGCATCTCCCCCGCCGCGCGCGCCGTGAACGTCACCGCAAGCAGGGCGGTCGGCGGCACCGCGCCGGTCTGCACCGCGTACGCCGCCCGGTGCGTGATCGTGCGGGTCTTGCCCGTGCCAGCGCCGGCCAGGATGCAGACGGGGCCGCTCACGGCAGCGGCAGCCTCGCGCTGCTCAGGGTCGAGCGCGTCGAGGAGGGCTTCAGGGGTCACCGACCCATTCTCCCAGAAGCCACCGACGGGAAGATGTGCACGTACCAACCTGTTGATAAGGAAACTGACCCTTGAAGGAGCACCGCCGTGACCCAGCAGATGACGATCTACAGCACCCCCTGGTGCGGGTACTGCCACCGCCTGATGAAGCAGCTCGACCGCGAGGGCGTGGCCTACGCGACGGTTGACATCGAGCAGGATCCCAGCGCGGCGGACTACGTGATGAGCGTCAACGGCGGCAACCAGACCGTCCCGACGGTGGTTTTCGCCGACGGCAGCGCCCTCACCAACCCGAGCCTCGCGCAGGTCAGGGACAAGCTCGCCGCCTGAGCGACAAATCGCGCGCACACGGACACGCCTACCCGGTTGTGTGACACCGCAGGTTGCGGTGAGCGATGCTTGCTCACTCACACCCTGATTCTGGAGTTGAACGTGACCGCCGCTGAGCTGGACCACCCCGCGATCAACGCCGTGCTGGCGACGGCCGCGGCCCTCCTCCACATGGAGGTGGTGTTTCTGGGTGGCCTCACGGACGAAACCTTCACGTTCGAGCGGATCCACGCCAAGGGCGAGTGGCCCGGCCTGCAGGAGGGTCACAGCGCCGACCGCGCCGACACCTTCTGCCACCGGCTGCTCGCCGGCGCGCCGGCCAGCACCTCGGACGCGGCGAACGACCCGGCCTACCGGGACGTGCCCGTGCGCGCGGAGCTCGGCATCCAGTCCTACGTCGGGGTGCCGGTCCGCAACAGCGAGGGCGTCGTGGTCGCCACCCTGTGCGGGATCGACCGCAACAACGTCGAGGTAGCCGCTGACGCCATCGAGGTGCTCCGGCAGCTCGCCGAGGTGGTGTCCGCCCAGCTCGGTCCGCTCGCCGCCGAGAAGGTCGTCATCCGGCGAAGCCCGACCGGCGAGTGGGAGGTCGGCGGTGACACCACCGAGGACCTCACCAGCGCCATGGTGCTCGCGGACCTGCTCGCCGCCGAGCTGTCCCCAGGAGGGCGTCCCGCCAAGACCGACCCGCCGCTGGACGAGGTCTCGCAGCTGCGCCTGTCGGTGAAGCAGCTCGAGCACGCCCTCGCCGCCCGGGTCACCGTCGAGCAGGCCATCGGGGTGCTCACCGAGCGCCAGAGCAGCAGCCCCCGCGAGGCCTTCGAACGGCTCCGCAAGGTCGCCCGCTCCCGTGGCCGCAAGGTCCATGACCTCGCCAAAGAGGTGGTCGCCTCCGCGACCGACCGCTCCGTGCCGCTGCCGCCCGAGCTGGCCGGACGGCGCTGACCCCAGTCTCACCGGCCGCCCTCGCCGCCGGGATCGCCGCTCTCGTCGACCTGCCGGGCAGTCCTCGCGTCCTGCTCGACGGGGTCGGTACGGCCGAGCTTGCTGCTGCTCTCGCCGCTGCGCTTCGCGATCGGGGACGCCAGCCGGTTGTCGTACCGGCGTCGGGGTTCTTCCGCCCCGCCGGCGAGCGGTTCCAGCACGGCCGCGAGGACTGGCAGTCGTTCCGCGACACCTGGCTCGACGCGGCCGCGCTCCGCCGGGAGGTCTTGGACACCGACGGGACCTATCTCCCGGCGCTCTGGGACGTCGAACGCGACCGGTCGGCCCGGCTGACCGCCGTACCCCTGCCTGCGCGGGCGGTGCTGCTGGTCCACGGGCTGTTCCTGCAGGGCGTCGGGCTGCCCGCCGAGCTCACCGTCCACGTGGCGCTGTCGCCGGCTGCCCTGCTTCGCCGCGGGGTGCCGTCCTGGCAGCTGGAGGCCTTCAGCTCCTACGACGCCGAGGTGTCACCGGGTCTCGCCGACGTCCTCGTGCGGGCGGAAGATCCGCTACGGCCAGCCGTCCGCTGGCCAGCTCACCCCTAGGGGTCGCAGAACGGTTGGCTCGCCCCGGCCGAAGTGGGGCGGATCGCGACCCTCGTCACCCGTCAGGCTCAGCCTCCGACGAGTTCGGCCCGGGCCTGCTTGACCTGCAGCGCCGTCCCCGGGCCCACCGTCCGAGCCGTCCCCAGGACATCGCGCGGGGCACCACCGTCCACCGTGAACGTGCCGGACCAGGTGATGGCGACGTGCGCGCTCACCCCGCCGGTGTCCTGATAGGTGTGGGTCACGTCAGAGTCGCTCGCCTGCCCGGGACCGGCGTCCTCAGCCGAG
>JBKJVH010000169.1:0-14089 GCA_046590985.1 Mycobacteriales bacterium | reverse complement strand
GGCGTAGGTGTCGATGCCCGCCTCGGCGACCGCCTCGGGGTGGGTGCCGGGATCGGAGGAGATGATCGACGGATCGCCGAGATGCGGCGCCGCCTTGGCGCACGAGCCGAACTTCGAGGAGAACTCGCCGAAGCTGAGGTGCTGGCTGCGCTGTTCGATGAGCCCGAACGTGAGAGCGTCCCACAGCACGGTGGTGCCGCCGTTGCCGAGGATGACCTCGTAGCCGTCGGGCAACGAGAACAGCTCGGCGAGACCGTTGCGCAGGTCGGACACCGTGAACTGCACCATGGCCTGGCGGTGGCTCGTGCCGAGGTAGGTCGTCGTGACGTCGTTCAGGGCCGCCACGGCTTCGGGCCTCACCTTGGAGGGGCCACAGCCGAACCGTCCATCGACGGGGAGCAGGTCGGCAGGGATGGTGATGTCAGGAATCGGGTCGCCCATAGGTCTGCAACTTTCGCAGCCTCGGCGCCGTCCTGCGCAATCGAAAGCGAGACCCGACCCCGGCGGCCGAGGCGGTAGCGTCGAAAGGACCGCGTTCGTCCCTTCGCCCAGATCGTTGAGACCGCCATGCCCGAGTCCCCAGAATCCTCCGCACCGCGCGAGTCCCGTGTGTCGCGCCGCGTCGGCGCCATCACCGAGTCCGCCACGCTGGCGGTCGACGCCCAGGCCAAGGCCCTCAAGGCGGCCGGCGAACCCGTCATCGGGTTCGGCGCCGGGGAGCCCGACTTCCCGACGCCGAATGCGATCGTCGAGGCCGCGGTCGCCGCCTGCCGTGATCCGAAGAACCACCGCTACACACCGGCCGGTGGGCTGCCCGAGCTCAAAGAGGCCATCGCGGTCAAGACGAAACGCGACTCCGGCTATGAGGTGACGGCCGCGCAGGTCCTCGTCACGAACGGCGGCAAGCACGCCGTGTTCAACTCGATGATCTCCCTGCTCGACCCGGGGGACGAGGTGATCCTGCCGGCGCCGTACTGGACGACGTACCCGGAGGCGGTGAAGCTGGCCGGTGGTGTCCCCGTCGACGTCGTCACCACCGAGGAGCAGGGCTACCGCGTGACGGTGGCGCAGCTTGAGGCCGCCCGCACGCCGCGCACCAAGGTGCTGCTGTGGTGCTCGCCGTCCAACCCGACCGGCGCGGTCGCCTCCCCCGAGGAGGTCGAGGCGATCGGTCGCTGGGCGCTGGAGCACGGCATCTGGGTGATCGCCGACGAGATCTACGAGCACCTGGTGTACGGCTCCGCGCGGCACGTCTCGATGCCGGTGGTCGTGCCGGAGCTGGCGAACCAGTGCGTGGTCGTGAACGGGGTCGCCAAGACCTATGCCATGACGGGCTGGCGGGTCGGCTGGCTCATCGGCCCGGCGGACGTGGTGAAGGCGGCCACCAACCTGCAGTCCCATGCCACCTCCAACGTCAGCAACGTCGCACAAGTTGCCGCGCTCGCCGCGGTGTCCGGTGACCTCGACGCGGTCGCGGAGATGCGGGCCGCCTTCGACCGGCGCCGCCAGACGATGGTCCGGATGCTCAACGAGATCCCCGGAGTGGAGTGCCCGGAGCCGTTCGGGGCGTTCTACTGCTACCCGTCGGTGAAGGCGCTGCTCGGCAAGACGCTGCGCGGCCACAAGATCGAGAGCAGCGCGCAGCTCGCCGAGCTGGTCCTCGACGAGGTCGGCGTCGCGGTCGTCCCCGGCGAGGCGTTCGGGACGCCCGGCTACTTCCGGTTGTCGTACGCCCTCGGCGACGCCGACCTGGAGAAGGGCGTCAACCGGCTCGCGGAGCTGCTCGCCGAAGCGGTCTAGGAAGCCTCGGAGGGCGACCGGGTCCGGCGGCGACCCTCCGGCCTGGGCAGCAGGTCAGCCAGCCCCACGAGCTGCCGGCTCACCTCGTCGGCACGCTCGAGCTGCAGCAGGTGCCCCGCCCCGGGGTAGACGACCAGCCGCGCGTGCGACAGCGCGCCCGCGATGGCCTGGCTGTGCTCGAGCGGGCAGATCCGGTCCTTCGTGCCGCACAGCACCAGCACCGGCACCGACGACAGGGCGGCGAGCGCTTCGAGGCGGTTGTGCTCGACGAACGTGTGGTGGAAGTCTGCAACGGTGCCTGCGGGGCAGGCCGCCATCACCGAGAGGGTGGCGTGGATGTCGGCCATCGTCGCGCCGCGGCCGAACAACAGCCGGGCGATGCCGGGCCGGGCCGGCTTCCCGCGGCCGGACTCCTCCAGTCGGCGCGCCCGCTCGTTGAAGACCGGCAGCAGCCGCTGGCCGAGCTTGGCGATCGGCGCGGGAAGGCCGTAGGTGACGTCCTCGAGCCGCCCGGAGGAGCTGGACACGAACGCGGCCGCGAGGACCCGGGGGCCGAACACCTCGGGGCGCTCCTCGGCCAGCGCGGTGAGGGTCATGCCGCCCATCGAGTGGCCGGCGAGCAGCACCGGCCCGGTCGGGGCGACGGCGTCCAGCACCGCGAGCAGGTCGCGGGCCAGCTGGGCGAGCGTGGCGGCGTGCGCGGCGGTGCGCCCGGACCGACCATGGCCGCGGTGGTCGTAGGTCACGATCCGCAGGTCAGGTCGGGCCGTCAGCAGCGCTTGGACCTGGCGGGCCCAGAGCCGCTGCGACAGCTCGTACCCGTGCACCAGCACGACGGTGGCGCTCGCGTCGACGGGGCCGTGCACCTCCGCGGACAGCGGCACGCCGTCGTCGGCGGTGACCGTGACCGGCCGACCGGTGACCGTCGGCAGCGGCGTACCGGGGTCGGCTTGCGGGCGGCGGGCGGAGGCGAGAACGGCAGCAGCAGCCAGGACGGGCACGGCGCGCTTCACACGAGCTCCAGGGCGCGAACGACGACCTCGTACGCATCGGCGTCGAAGTGGGCCAGCTGCCGGCGGAAGGTGCCGACGTGGGTCGGCCAGAGCGTGAAGTTGTAGCCGTCCTCGTTGGTGTACCAGGCGTTGCAGCCACCCTGGTTCCACACGGTGGTCGCGAGCTGAGCCTGCAGCCCCACGTTGTAGGCCTCCTGGGCGGCCGGTCGGACCTCCACGGACGCGGCGCCCTGGGCGTCCATGGCGGCGAGCGCCTTGAGGACGTAGGTCATCTGCGCCTCCATCATCAGCACGACGGAGTTGTGGCCGAGGGCGGTGTTGGGACCCAGGAGCAGGAACAGGTTGGGGAAGCCCGCGACGGTCGTGCCGCGGTGCGCGGTCGGCCGGTTCCCCCAGTGCTCGGTGAGGGTCTCGCCACCGCGGCCGGTGATGCGGTGCGCCACCGGGATCTCCATGACCTGGAACCCGGTCCCGAACACGATGACGTCCGCGGCGTGCACCACGCCGTCGGCCACGACCGACGTCGGCGTGATCTGGGAGACGCCGTGTGGCACCAGGGTGACGTTGGGAGACGCCACCGCCGGGAACCAGTCGTTGGAGATCAGCACGCGCTTGCAGCCGAGCCGGAACGTCGGCGTCAGCAGCGCGCGCAGGGCCGGGTCCGCGACCTGGTCTTCGAGGTGCCGCCGGGCCCGGCGCTCCGCGATCGCCCGAACCCTGCCCTTGCCCGTGAAGGCCGGCAGCTGGGCCTCGAGGCTGGCGTACAGCAGCCCGCGGGCGGCCTTCTGCAGGCCGGGCACGTGCCGGTACAGCGCCTTGGTGCGGTCCGACAGCCGACTGTCACGGCGCGGCACGACCCAGGGCGCGGTGCGCTGGAAGACCACCACCTCGGCGGCCTGCCGTTGGACGAAGGGCACGAACTGGATGGCGGAGGCTCCGGTGCCGACCACGGCGACACGCTTGCCGGTGAGGTCGACGGTGTGGTCCCACTGCGCGGAGTGGAAGGCCGGCCCCGCGAAGCTCGCAAGGCCCGGTACGGCGGGCAGCGACGGCTCGGCAAGAACGCCACAGCAGGCCACCACCACGTTCGCGCTGAGGTCACCGCGGGTCGTCCGGATCCGCCAGAGCTGGGCGGCATCGTCCCAGTCGGCGGCGGACACCTCGGTGTGGCAGCGCAGGTGCGGCAGCACGCCGAACTCCTCGGCGACCCGCTCGAGGTAGCTCTTGATCTCCGGCTGCCGCGAGTAGCTGTGCGACCAGCCGGGGTTCGGGGCGAACGAGAAGCTGTAGACCTGGGACGGCACGTCGCACGCACAGCCCGGATAGGTGTTGTCCCGCCACGTCCCGCCGACGCCCGCGCCCTTCTCCAGGACCACGAAGTCGGTGATGCCCTGCTTGCGCAGCCGCACCGCCATCCCGAGGCCGCCGAAGCCGGCGCCGATCACCGCGACGCGGACGTGGGACGGCAAGGGAGTCATGGCGGAGCCTCTCGACGGCCCGATCCTCGCATCCGTTCCGGGGCGGTTCACAACCGGGGAGCAACGCCGGTACGGGGGCCGCGAAACCGTCCGACGCCGCGCGCGGGGTCGCCCGCGACGGGCTGTCCGGTGAGGCGGGCCAGCACGGCGAGAGGCCCCTGTCCGAGGAGTCCGAAGAAGGCCACCGCGAACAGCAGCTCCAGCAGCACGATGACCCGGCTCCGGGTGTCGTCGGGGACCAGTCGGCGGGTCAGCGCGGCGGGCGCCGTCGCGCGGACGGGGGCCTGGACCGCGACCACGGGCGACTGCGGGGCGGCAGTGGGGGCAAGGTCGGGCTCGGCGAGCGGTGCGGTGAGGTACGGGACCTTGAGTGGCGCCGGGGCGACCACCTGCGCAGGCGCAGGCGCGGGCGCCTCGGGCGGTTGCCGCGGGGCGAGGTCGACCGGCGTCACGGTCAGCGCCTGCTTCGTCGGGGGGTGCACCACCACCCGGTCGGCGGCACCCGGGATCAGCACGACCGAGAGCAGCCCCTGCTCGGTGACCAGCCGGCCGATGTCGGGGAAGTCCAGCGTCAGGCCGTCCGTGGACAGCCGACCGGCGGAGTACCTGCTGAGGTCCGGCTGGGGCGCCTCGGCCGCGGCGCCGCCCTGGGCGGGCTGCCAGGCACCGCGCGCTGGGTAGGCCCGGACGTCCGTGGCCTGCGCACCTGCTGCGACCGTGAGCACCAGCGCCCCGACGGCACTGCCGGGCCGGACCGTGAAGCGCAGCGCCCCCAAGGCGCTGGGCGTCGGCGCCTGGTCGACCACCCCGGTGGCAGGCAGCAGCCGGGCCGGGTCGCCGCCCTGGAGCAGCAGGTCGTCGGAGGCGACGTCGGGGGGCGCGGGCAGCGCGGGGGCACCGGGTTGGTTCAGCGTGCTCCACCAGCCCTGCGCGTCGGCGCCCTGGGCGTGCGCGCTCCCCGGGAGCAACGCCACGCACGGCGCCAGCAGGACGGCGACCAGCAGCGCTCTCATGCCCGGACCGCCTGGGCGCCGGAGCGCTGGACGGTCGCGCCGTCGCCGCCGAGGTAGGACGACACCACCCGCGGGTCGGCGATCACCTCGGCGGGCAGGCCCTCCGCGAGCACCGCGCCCAGCTCGAGGGCGATCAGCCGGTCGGAGAGGGTCGTGATGAGCGGCATGTCGTGCTCGATGACGAGCATCGCGCAGCCGGTCTCGGTGCGGATCCGCTCGAGGAGCGGTCCGAGCGCCTCGGTCTCGCGCTGGGCGATGCCCGAGCTCGGCTCGTCGAGCACCAGCACCGTGGGGTCATGCGCGATCGCCATGGCCAGGTCGACGACCCGCCGGCTGCCGGTGGACAGCTCGCTGACGAACTTGTCGCGGAAGGCCCCGAGCTGCATGAGCTCCACCAGGTCGGCGACCGTCCAGGCGATGTCGTCCTCGAGCTCGCGGACGGCGGGCAGCCCGAGGGCGGACGCGAGGTGGTCGTGCACCGCGAGGTGCCGCTCCAGGGACAGCGCGATGTTCTCCGCGACCGTCAGCGAGGGGAAGATTCGGGCGTCCTGGAAGGAGCGACCCAGGCCCCGGCGGGCGCGGGCGTCCGGACTCCAGCCGGTGACGTCCTCACCGAGGAACCGGACCCGCCCCGACGTCGGCGTGAGGAACCCCGACAGCAGGTCGAAGACGGTCGTCTTGCCGGCGCCGTTGGGACCGATGAGCCCGAGGATCTCGCCCTCGCGAAGAACGAAGCTGACCTCGCGGACGGCCCTGATGCCACCGAAGGACACCGCCAGGGAGTCCGCTTCCAGCACGGTGAGCCGGTCCGCCAGCGGCGTCTCCAGCCGCTCGGCACGGACCTCCGCGGTCGGCGGCCGGGCGCCCTCGAGGAACACCGACCGGACGATGTCGTCCCGTTCCAGCAGCTCCGCGGTCGGCCCCTCGAAGCGCACCTCGCCCTTCTCCAGGAAGTACGCCCGGTCCGCCACGGTCAGGGCCACGTTGACGGACTGCTCGACCAGGACCACCGCAGTGCCGCGGGCGTTGATCTCCCGGACCAGGTCGAGCAGCTCCGCCACGACCACCGGCGCCAGCCCGAGCGAGAGCTCATCGATGATGAGCAGCTCCGGCAGCGACAGGAACGCCATCCCCAGCGCGAGCTGCTGCTGCTCGCCGCCTGACAGGTTGCCGGCCAGCTGGTCGAACCGCTCGCGCAGCCGCGGGAACCGGTCGAGCACCTCCTCCCGGCGGGCCGCCACGCCGGGGTCACCTTTGAGCAGCCAGGCAGCGACGGTGAAGTGCTCCGCGACGGTCAGCGTCGGGAACACCCCGCGACCACCCGGAACCTGCACGACCTTGCGCCTGGCCATCCCGACCGGGCCCAGGGTGGTCACGTCCTGGCCCTCGAAGGTCACCGAGCCGGCGAGCGCGGGCAGCAGCCCGGACACCACCCTGAGGAGCGTCGACTTGCCGGCGCCGTTGGTGCCGAGCAGCGCCAGCACCTCACCACGACGCACCTCGAGGTCGACGCCGAACAGCACCTGCACGCCGTCGTACCCGGCGTCGACGTCCCGGCAGACCAGCACCGCGTCCTGGTGCGGCGTGAACGCGCGCTTCGGCGTCGGTGCCTGGACCAGCCGGTCGGCCAGCAACGAGGGCACCAGCACGTCGTGCTTGCGCGCCAGCCGCCGGAGCCAGCGGTCCCGGCCGTCGTAGAACAGCTGGCCGAGCCCCCCCGGCGCGAACGTGAGCACCAGCAGCGGGCTGCTGTGCACGAAGAAGGTGTCGATGAAGTCGGCCGTGCTGGTCTGCCCCAGCAGGTGCTGCACCGGCTTGAGGTACTTCAACGACTCGAACGCGACCGCCCCCGCGATGGCCGGACCGACACCCGACAACCCGCCGATGACGGTGAAGATGAACGCCTCGATCGACAGCTCGATCGTGAACGTCTTCGGGTCCAGGCTGCCTTGCTGGTAGGCGAACAGCGCCCCGGCCAGCGCGGCCAGGAACCCCGACAGCGCGAACGCCGACAGGGTCGTCACGGTCGCCGAGACGCCGTAGGACTGGGCCGCCCGGACGTTGTCGCGCACCCCGATGAACAGCCTCCCCGACCGCGAGCTCCGGAGCGCCTTGGCCATCGCGACGGCCAGCACCAGGCCGCCGAGGCAGACGTAGTAGAACGCCGGCCCGCTGGAGGTGTCGACGCGGTCCCAGAGCACCGGGCGGGCGATGGTGGCGTCCGACGTGGGCAGCCAGTCCCCGAAGTAATCCCGCGACAGGAACAGGTTCTGCACGGTCGCCGCGAACGCCAGCGTCACGACGGCGAGGAACAGCCCTTGGACGCGCAGCGCGGGTAGCCCGATGAGCACCGCCGCCAGCGCCCCGGCGACCCCCGCGGCTGCGAGGGTGACGAAGAAGTCCGCGCCGACCCGGGTCGCCAGGCCACCGGCGACAGCCGCGCCGATGCCGGCGAACGCGAACTGGCCGAGCGAGATCTGACCTGCCCACCCCGACAGCACCACCATCGAGACGGCCACCATCGCGCAGATCACGATGAAGCTGGCGGTGTCGGCGTGCGCCCTCCCCACCAGCGCCGGGGCGCCGAGAGCCAGCCCGGCCACCAGAGCCGCGCCGAGCACCCGCGCCGCCCGCACCTCCGGCAGTCCCCGCAGCTCCAGCGGCACGGGACGGTGCTCCTGCAGCAGCCGGAAGCTCGAGACGCCGGTGTCCAGCGCCCGCGACAGGGTGCGGCGACGCAGCAGCAGGGCGACCAGCACGACGGGGAGCACCAGCGCGACGGACAGGTCGGGCTTGTGCGTCCCCGTCACCGAGGCCTGCTCCAGGACGCCGAGGCTCATCCCGGCGGCCAGCGCGAGGGGGAGGCTGTCCATCCGGGCGATGACGGCTGCCGCCAGGCCGTACAGCAGGACGACCGGGCTGACGCCGGTGCCGACCGGGAGGCCGACGACGGGTCCGCGCAGGAACGCCGCGATCCCGGCGAGGACGGTGGCGAGCACCCACACGACCGTCGTGACCCGCTGCACCGGGATGCCGAGCAGTGACGCCCGGTCGGCGTTCTCCGCCGACGCGCGGATCGCGATGCCGATCCGGGTGAACCGGAGCAGCGAAGCGAGCGCGATCAGGGTCAGCCCGGCGACGACCACCACGGCGAGGTAGTCCCCGGTCAGCAGCACCCCGCCGGCGTCGAACCGGAACCCCGAGAAGGGTGTGGGGAAGCTGACCGGGGCGAGCGCAGAGCTGGTGAGGAACTGCGGCTCGTAGGACTCCGCGAGCGTCAGGGCGAAGCTGACACCGATCGTCACGACCGTGACGATCAGCCGGGGCAGCGCGGCGAACCGGCGCAGGAACACGATCTCGATCAACGCCCCCACCAGCACCGACCCGACCAGCATGACGAGCACCCCGGCCCAGTACGGCCAGCCGCGACCGGCGACCAGCAGCAGGCCGGCGAGCGCCGGGAACGAGCCCATCGCGGCCTGGGCGAAGTTGATGACCCGGGTGGCCTTGTAGACCAAGATCATGCCGAACGCGACCAGCCCGTAGAGCGTCCCGATCACCGCCCCGTTGATCATGGTGCCGGAGTCGATGCCGTTCCAGAACGGGACGCCCGCGAACGTGCCGGTGCTGCTGCGGCCGAACACCACCTCGACCGCAAGGACCAGCAGGACCCCGGCGAGGAGCAGCCGCACGGTCGGGGCGGCAGCCCGCGCCCAGCGACGGAGCGGGTACAGGTTCACCTACAGCCCCGCAGGGAGCTTCGGCTCCCCGGTCGGCCACTCCCCGAGCCGGTAGCGACGGCCGCCGTTCAGGGAGACGTACGCGCCCTTCTTGCCGTCGATGGGCGAGGTGGCGTTCGCGTCCCAGTAGGCCTCCTTGGCGTCGGAGGTCGCGGTGTAGTCGCCCTTCCCGAAGTGCACGTAGGACACGAACGGGTTGCGGCTCTGCGCGTACGGCAGGCTGTCGATGCTCCCCGACAGCAGCGCCTGCTCGAAGGTGCCAGGGTTGAGCACCGGGCCGGCCATCTGCAGGCCGGCGGCGATCACCGCCCAGTAGCCCCACTGAAGCTCCGCGCTGGAGTAGGCGTTGCCGGTGTTGCCGGCCGCCCGCCAGGTGATCGAGGCCTCCTGCTGCCCGATCGGCTTGTAGACCACGGTGTCACTCGGCCCGAAGGCGTGCTTCCACTGCTGGGCGTCGTACAGCCTGGCGAGGATGTCGTAGTCGATGAGGCCACTGCCGACCAGGACGTGCTCGGGGAACCAGCTCTGGCTGGTCATCGCCTTGGTGCCGAAGGCCGGCGCGATCGGGTCGGCGAAGTAGAGGACGCTGGTGGCGCCGGCGTTCTTGGCCTGGGCCACCTGGGACGTCGCCTGGGAGGACGCGGTGGCCGTGTCCGGGGAGTACGGCACGTCGACGATCTCGGTGCCGCACCCCTTCAGCAGCGCCTCGAGGTGGTGCGCCGGCTCGGTGTTGACCTCGGTCGAGGGGTAGAACACCGCGGCCTTGCGGACCTTGGCCTGCAGGTCGGCGCTGCCGGCGTACCGGGCCTTCTTGCCGGCGAGCTTCTTGCACCAGTACTCCGCGGTCAGCTGGGCTTGGAAGTCCCCGCCCATCAGGCCGTCGTAGTGGTAGGGCCGGCGGGCGGTGCTGAAGGAGTCCTGGAAGTGCCAGCCACCGAAGTTGATGACGTGCGCCTTGGTCAGCTCGTCGAAGAAGGCCGGCGTGTTCGTGTTGTTGTCGTACAGGACCGCGAAGGGGTGCTCGGAGGCGACCAGCTGCTTGGCGTCCGTGCGGAAGCACGAGTCGACCGGCGGCGCCGCCTCGCACGGAGAGGCCCAGAAGGTCATCTTCACCTTCCGGCCGTACAGCTCGTAGCGGGCGTTGATGAAGGTCTCCATCGCCTGTACGAACTTCTGCTGGTCGGCGGGGTCGCTGTAGATGCCTTGGCTCTGCAGCAGGCCCTTCACGACCGGGTTGTCCTTCTCGCGGAAGTACACGAGGTTGATCGTCTTGCCGGTGACGCCGGCGAAGGTGGCGCCCGGGTTGTCGACGTGCGCCACGCAGGGCGGCGACTGCGCGAAGTCCAGGAACTGCCGGGTGGGGGTGGCACACCGGCTGACGTCCCTCGCGGTCTGTGCCTGGCCGGTCCCGGGCGCGGCGGGGTTCTGCGCGGCGACCGGCACCTGGCCAGGCGCGAGCTGCTGAACGGGCGCGCGCGTGGCCGTGGACATGGGGCCGGAGGTCGGGACCGGCGCTCCGGGCGTCACGACGGCACCTGTCACCGGATCCGTGGCAGCCGCGAAGGTCGGGGCGACGACCTCCTTGCCCTTGGAGGGGGCGACCGCCACCAGTACGAGCTGGGCGACGATGACAGCGACAAACGGGGCATAACGCCGACTGGGGGCCATCGTGCCACTGTGGGGTGACTGCGGTCACATTGGCAAGGGAGGTTGTCGGATCAGCCGGTTCGTGGCACCGGCAGGTTGGCGATCGCCAGCGCCTCGCGGGCCACGGCGTACCCGGCGGCCATCAGGCGCGGGGTCTGGGTGAAGTCACGCATCTCGAGCCGCCCGAGGTCGGGCCGCCGCAACCGGATGACCTGCTGGTCCGGTCGCATGCCGGTGAGCGGCCGGTCCAGGTGCATCCGGCTGATCGCGAACGACTGCAGCAGCACGTCGAGCGCGCTCATCCGGTCGTCCTGGCGGCCGAGGCTGCCGCCCGACACGTCCAGCACCCAGATGCGGGTGGCGCCGAGGTCCAGGGCCCGCTCGATCGGCACCGGCGCGGTCACACCGCCGTCCACGTGGAACGACCCGCCCAAGGCCACCGGCGGGAACAACGCCGGCAGGCAGGCGCTGGCGGTCAGGATCGCCAGCGGGTCCCCGTTGCTCCACCAGCACGGGGTGCCGGTGTGCAGGTCGGTCGTCACGACGTGACACGGGACCGCGGTGTCACCGAGGTCCTTGAGCGGCACCCAGGTGCGGACCAGCTGGCGGAGCGCGTCCGGCTCGTACAGGTGGTCGTCCCGGCGGACCGCGTGCAGGAACGCCTGCGTGTGCGTGAGCTTGTTGACGCGGCCGAACACGTCGCCACGCTGCAGCTTGCGCCAGACCCGCTCGAGCTCGTTCAGCCGCTCCAAGGTCGGGTCGATGGCCATGAACGCTGCGTTGAGCGCCCCCACCGAGCAGCCCACGAACAGGTCAGGTCGGATGCCTGCCTCGTACAGGGCGCGCAGCGCACCGACCTGGGCCGCGCCGAGGGAGCCGCCGCCGGACAGCACCACCGCGTCCCGGGGCCGGCCGGCCTCCGGGGGCTTGGAGGCGCGGCGGGGTCGCAACGACAGGGCCATCACGCACCTCCTCGGGGGACGGTCGCCTATCGGCCATGGCCCCCCGCGGGTGAGCGTGGCAGCCGGAGGTCCTCCCGCGTGCGGAAACGCTGAAGAAACCTGTCGTAGGTCTTCTTCGACGCGCGGTCCCGCACCTCGGGGTCGGTGTCGTGGTAGCCGTGGTGCCGGTCCTGGCGGACGGGGACCTCGACCGCGACGAGCTTCTTGCCGGCGTCCCTCAGCAGGAACGACCACTCCATGTCGGCGTTCCGGTAGAACGTCGCCTTCGGGGGGAACGGCACCTCGAGCGCGACCTCCCGGCGCACCGCGATGAGGTAGCCGAGCAGTGCCTCGACCTCTCCCGGCGGGCTGTCGGTGAACTCCTTCCAGCCGTCTTCGACGTGGACGCCACGCCAGCCGGCGGCGTCGGCTCCGTTCTCCAGGGCCTGCCGGAGCGGCGAGAGGGCGTCGCCCTCGAACACCGTCGACAGGTCCATCAGCACATGGGTCGCGGCTCGGTCCCAGCGGATCAGCGCGTTGCGGGCGTCGGCCCAGCCGGCGACCTGCTCGACGTGCAGCTCGCTGACCCTCTCGTCTTTCGCGAGCTCGTGGATCGTGGCGCCGGCGTCGGTGACGCCGTTCTCCAGCAGCACCACGTGCGCGTCCGTGTGCTCCAGCACAGCCTGTACGCAGGTGCGGACGTCCTCAGGCCAGCCGTCCACGAGCAGCGCCACCGTGACCTCGACGTCCGGGCCCTCGCCCAGCGCCTTCACGTTGGGGTGGACGCGATAGGGCGGTGCGGGGCTGAGCACCGGGCCGTCGGGGGTGTCCTTCACCGTCCAGCCGAGCGCCGCGATCTGGTCCCTGAGCGCGTCGCTCGCCGCCCAGTCCTTGCCCTGGCGGGCCCGCTCGCGCTGGGCCAGCAGGTCGTCGAGGTCGGTCACTCCGCGGTGACCCGGGCGCGCAGCGCCTTGCGGTCGGTCTTCATGACGCTGGTGAGCGGGATGACGTCCACGATGCGGACCTCGCGGGGGTACTTGTAGGCGCCCAGGTGCTCCTTGGAGAAGGCGACCAGCTCCTCGGGCGTCGCCGGCTGGGAGAGCTGGACGAAAGCGACGACCTCCTCGCCGAGCTTGACGTCGGGCTTGCCGACCACGGCTGCGGCCGCCACCGCCGGGTGGCTCAGCAGCACGTCCTCCACGTCGCGCGGGTAGACGTTGAAGCCGCCCCGGATGATCAGGTCCTTGATGCGGTCGACGATGTAGAGCCAGCCGTCTGCGTCCAGGTGTCCGACGTCGCCGGTGTGCAGCCAGCCGTCCCGGATCGCGAACTCCGTCGCCTCCGGGCTTTGCCAGTAGCCCATCATCACGGTGTCGCCGCCGACGCAGATCTCGCCGTCCTCACCGTGCTTGGTCTCGTTCCCGTCGGGGTCCTCGATCCGCACCGTCACCCCGGGTACGGGCTTGCCGACCGACCCGATCTTGCGCTCCTCCGGGGGCTGGGTGCTGATGAGCGCGCTCGACTCGGTGCAGCCGTAGCCCTCCCTGATCTCGCAGCTCGGGATCCGCCGCTCGAACTCCTCGAGCACGTCCCTGGACAGCGGGGCGGCGCCGCTGCTGACCCGCTCCAGGCACGACAGGTCATGCTCCTCCAGCGGGAGCCCCAGGAGCATCTGGATCATCGAAGGCACCAGAGCGGACGTCTGGATGCGGTTGTCCTCGATGAGCTTGAGCCAGCCGGCGGGGTCGAACCAGCGCATCAGGAAGGACCGGCCCGGCTCGTGGGCGTGCAGCCCGGCGACGCTCACGAGCAACCCGTAGGCGTGCGCCAGCGGCAACGGCAGCAGGATCGTGTTGCGCCCCGGACTCGCACCGGCGTCCGCGGCTGCCTTGCCCGCCGCGTCCAAGCCGTGGTGGCTGAGTGCCACCCCCTTCGAACGCCCGGTCGTGCCGCCGGTGTAGAGCAGCGCCGCGAGGTCGGTGCCGTCCCGGTTCACCAGCGGCAGCTCCTCGCCTTGTTCGAGCTCCACCCAGGGCACGCCGCCGTCGCCGCCGACGACCACGACCGGCAGGTGGGGGGCGGCGGCCTGCACCTTCGCCAGGAACTCCGGCGTCGTGACGACCGCGACCGCCCCGGAGTCGGTCACGACGTGCCGCAGCTCCTCCTCGGTCAGCAGGAACAGCGCCGGCGTGGGTACGGCTCCGGCACGCCACAGCGCCGCGTAGGCCAGCCCGACCTCCGGGCAGTTCGCCATCACGATCACGACGCGGTCGCCGGGCTTCACGCCCAGGGCGGCGAACCCCTTCGCGGCCCTCCGGGCTCGTTGCGCCAGCTCGGCACTGGAGAACCAGGTGCCCTCGAACAGCAGCGCAGGGTGGTCGCCGAAACGCTCGAGCGCCTCCTCGGCGCGGCGGCCGAGCGAGGGTGAGGTGAGCAAGCGATGCCTCCTAGGGGTTC